>NZ_JAKGBG010000023.1:0-66918 GCF_021532595.1 Pseudoalteromonas sp. OFAV1 | reverse complement strand
TCACGAGCGGAATCGTGCATCTGTTCGAGTTCTTGTTTCTTCTGTGGAGATAGCGTTACTTTCATAGTGGCGTAGCATGATCCTATTTTTACGGAAAATCAAGCACCTTCAATGATCACGGGTATAACATAATGACTTTAGACTTATCAGCTGATAATGCTAACACGTCATTATTTGTTATGTTCCCTGATGACAAAGATGCAGCTTGTGAGCAAGTTAATGTTGATGGAACATGTACTTTCTATCGCCGTTCAGGTGATGGCGCAAATCCAGGTTGGGCACAAACTTGGGCTCGTGCAGGTTCAATGACTTCAGATACTTTTGACTTCGACTTTAAGTATTCAGGTGAAAACTTCGAACTTAAAGGTCGAGTTGGTAATACCCAATCTGAAGGTGGTACAGATTTAACAGCAAACTATGGTTTCTGGTTAGGCACTCCAGCAGACTATGCCGGCACCTATGATGCGACAGGCGATGTTATTGATATTAATGTTGCAAATAAATCATTCACGCCAGATGACTTCCAAGGACAATTATCTTCAGCAGGTTGGGCTCTTAAGAAACAGCCGAATACGGACGAAGAGACTTATGCACAGTTTGATTTAACTATCCCTGTAGATTTTGGCGCAATTACAGCTATTAAAACAGGTTTCCGTTGGGCTGATCATGAAGTTAAGCAAGAAACTTATACTGCAAACTTAGTTGACTCAATCGCTGCATACGATGCTTCTCGTTATTACTCAGGTACGGTGTCTTCTGGTGCAGGCTATACATTACCAGAGCCAAAGCTTGATCAAATGATTAGTGATGGCTACGCTGCTATTACCAGCTTCGATAATACATCTATCGCTTATAAATCTGGCTACGGTACGATTCAAGAAGAAAATATCTCGTTATACGCAATGGCTGATTTTTCAGCAGAAGGTATTCGCGGTAACTTTGGCCTAAGATATGTTTCTACAGATGCAGAGTCTGATTATTATGCATTAAATGCTAATGGTGACTATGGTAACGGCCTTAGCACTGAAAAAGCAGACTACAGTGAAGTATTACCAAGTGTTAACGTTGCGTTTGACCTAACTGAAGATATGATTCTGCGCTTCTCTGCTGCACAAGTTATCTCTCGTGCTAATTATGCGGATATGTTTGCAGCATCTTCGTTGTCTGGTTACGAAGATGGCACAATTGGTAATGAGGTAATTACTACAGGTAATATCGGTCTTGAACCGTTTAAGGCAACACAAGCTGATTTCGGTATTGAATATTACTTTGATGGCGACGGCATGATAAGTGCGGCTTACTTTATCAAGGATATTTCTTCATTTACTAAAGTTGACCAAATTCTGAATCAAAGCATAGGCATTGTAGACCCAGATTCAGGTGTTGATAACTGGACAGTTGCTACTAAAGGAACTGGTTCAGGTGGTGAAATTCAAGGTATCGAGCTGCAAATTCAAGATGGTTTTGATAATGGCTTTGGTTATCAAGCAAACTATACTTGGGTTGATTCAGAAGCGCCTGCAGAGAACTTCCCTGACCGCATCGAATTATTCTCTGACTCTTCAGAGCATACGGTTAACTTAGTTGGTTACTATGAAGCAGATTTCTATAGCGTACGTTTAGCGTATAACTGGCGCTCAGAGTATATGGTTCGTGAAGCACCTTACTTCTATGGTAACCGCGAGCATCAAGACTATGGTACGCTCGATCTAACAGCTAAGTTTGCTGTAACTGACTACCTAGACTTAACATTTGAAGCGGTTAATATCACTGAAGAAGATAGTATCCAAATTGGTACTGCTACAGGTGATGCTGAGGTTAAACCAGAGCTTCGTAACGGCTATCCAGCATGGAGCTTTGAAGGTGAAGCACGCTACAAGCTAGGTGTATCACTACGTTTCTAAGTTGATTTAGATAACGAAATTAAGAAAGCCCAGCTTGTTCTGGGCTTTTTTGTGAGTGATACCAATCCGCAATAATACTTAGTCATTTTGAGGGATTAAACCTGTCGCTACCTGCGTTAAAAATTTCTGATTTAGAACAACTAAATAACGAAATTTTTGCCTTGTTATCAACGAGGTTTTATTGCCTCAAAATAGACCATTTAATTAAGCGAATTGGTATAAAAAGTGGGCGAGTAAAAATGATAAAAAAAATCGCAATTGTTGGTGGCGGAACAGCAGGTTGGTTAGCTGCTAACCATTTGGGGCATGCGCTTTTACATAGCGGTATTGAGATCACGTTAATCGAGTCACCAAATATTGCCAGCATAGGTGTCGGTGAAGGAACTGTTCCTTCGATGCGCAACTCATTGCAAAAGTTTGGTATCAGTGAAAGTGACTTTATCAATGAATGTGATGTTACTTTTAAGCAGTCAATCAAGTTTGTAAATTGGCTAGATAAACACAAACATGGTGCTAACTTTTACCATCATTTATTTGATCATCCACATATTTTTGGTGAGCAATTAACGCAGCAGTGGCTTGCTGACGGTAACGGCAATGACTACGCTGAATTTGTTTCTAAGCAGCATGTGTGCTGTGAAAATAATCTAGCGCCAAAAACAATCGCAACACCGCAATATGCCGGTATCAACGGTTATGCTTATCATTTTGACGCTAAAAAGTTTGCTTCATTCTTAGGAAGTCATGCCACGCAACATTTTTCCGTAAAACACCTTTTTACTGAAATTAAAGATATAACCTGTGATCAGCAAGGCTTTATTACACATCTAATTGACTCAGAAGGTAACGCCTTAGAGTTTGACTTTATTATTGATTGTTCTGGTTTTTCGGCTGCCTTTATCGGGCAAAAACTAGGGGTCGGTTTTGTCGATAAATCAGATAGCTTATTAACCGACACAGCAATCACCTTGCAAGTGCCTACACAAAGTGATGATGAAATACCGCCTTATACTATCGCCACAGCACACCAAGCTGGCTGGATCTGGGATATTGCGCTTACAGAGCGAAGAGGAGTGGGGTTTGTTTATTCATCTAAGTATATGAGCGATGAGCAAGCTCACGAAAAATTACATCGTTACTTAGGTAATAAATTTGAGCATTTAACGCCAAGAAAAATCCCGATGAAAGTAGGGCATAGAGAAAAAATGTGGCACAAAAACTGTGTTGCTATAGGGTTATCGCAAGGCTTTGTTGAGCCACTCGAAGCCACAGCCATTTTAATTGCGGACTTTTCTGCAGGGTTATTAGCTAAACGTTTTCCGCGCAGCCGCGATGACATTAAATTAGTTGCTGATGATTACAATCAGCACGTGAATTATGTATGGCAGCAAACCTTTGATTTTATAAAAATGCATTACTGTATTTCGGATAGAACCGATTCGGCCTTTTGGCGTGATAACAAAAAAACCGAGCAGCTATCAGAAAAACTAAAAAATAACCTAGCACGTTGGCAGCGCTTTACACCGGTACGAGAAGACTTTGCCAGTAAGTTCGATTTATTCGACTTAGAAAACTACTTATATGTACTGTTTGGTATGCATTATGTACCAGTCAAGCAGCAATCTAAGCAGAACGACAATCAACACGTTGCTGAATTTAAACAGCAGCGCGTCAAGCAGTTATTAAATGAGCTACCTAAGCACAGAGAGCTGCTAGATAAAATAAAGAAATTTGGCTTACAGAAAAACTAGTTTTCATTAACTGAGCTGGCTAAAAACCATTAGCCAGTTCAGTTAATTCTAAAAAATGAGGAGATAGATAAACGGCTGTTGTTAATATCATTGTTGTACTTTTTGTTATTAAAAAGAGCTGCGCTATGCAGTAGGTTGCTCTTATAAATTACTAACCTATTTACCTTTGCTTCAATATTCACCACTTTTTCAAAGAGCTCTGTTGTTTCATTTAAATAGCCCTGATGAGTTGCGCTGTGCTTTTTAGTATCAGCAATCATTTTATGTACGCTATTTTGATTATCAGCTGTCACTTTAATGATGTTGTCAGGGCGGTATTTGTAAATGCCCGTACCACCCCATTCTTTAGCAGATAAATAATGCACTGCTGCAAATGTTTTATCGTCCGTCGAGTCAATATGTGGCATACGCTGTAAGGTATTTAGTTCGTCCGCATTTTGTGTAACTAATGAAAGCTTGCAGCGGTGAAGATATAAATTATTTTCACCGCTTGTAATTATCCCTTGCTCTAAAAGCTCATTAATTAACTGCTCAAAAGCACGATAGTAAGGCGCTGGCATTTCATCACGCTTGCCGGGGTAGAGCGTTCCATCACTACCGAAAGGCTGGAAATAAGCTGTTTCTGTAGCAAATTGATAAATAGGCTCAAGGCTGTGTAAAAAGTCATCAATAATAATGACAGTTTCATTAATTTCAGCAATGAAAACGCTGCTTATTTTATAGTCTTTATTTAAATGATAGCCTTCCATTGTTTGCCTCATTATTTCCATAATTGTTGAATATACTAACAAAAATAGTGGCTTATGCGTGATAATATTTACTTGTTTATAGTTTGTTTTTTCATCATTTGGGATTGATTGGTAAGGTGGGTAGTTTTGTTAATCTATAATGTACAAACTGCCACAAAATTTTCACTTCCTTTTTGTTGCCAAAACCTATAGGCTTTGGGCACTAACAGCAAAAACATATTATAAAATTAATGGAGCAGTATCATGGCGGAGCAACAAGTACAGCCTTTACATAACGAAAAACATGCCAACACTAAAATCCAAAATGGCATCAATATCGAGTTTATGAAAACTCAGCACTTAGTACCTGTGGTTGCACACGAATTTGCACGCATCGCAAATGAATTCCCAATGGCATTTGTTAAAAACAACGAATCAGGTCAATTCCAAGCAGTTGCGTTATTTGGTCTAGAGCCAGGCGAAAACCTTTTCATCCAAGATGGCAAATGGACTGCGGCATTTGCTCCAATGGCAATGACTCGTTATCCACTTGGTCTTGTTAAGCACCCAGAAGCTGATCAATTTGGTATCGTAATTGACGAAGCAAGCCCATTAGTAAGTGAAGAAGCGGGTAACGCACTTTTCGAAAACGGTGAAGAGACCGATTATCTTAAGCGTCGTAAAGAAGCACTTGTTTCTTACATTGAGTTTTCGCAAGTAACAGAAGCATTTACTAAATTCTTAGCAGACAAAGAATTATTAGTAGCGCAAACGCTAACAGTAGAAATTAAAGGTGAGAAAAAAGACATCAACGGTATCTACCTTGTTGATGAGAAAAAACTTAACTCATTAAGCGATGAAGAGTTCTTAGAACTTCGTAAACGTGGCTACCTAGCACCTATCTACTCTTTCTTAACGTCTACTCACCAAGTAGCTCGTTTAGCACGTTTAAAAGCAGCGCAAGCTTAATTTTAAACTGCTGAAAAAAGCGCCATTAGGCGCTTTTTTTGTTTCTTTCATCGGTTAAAGCTTGAAATACAGCGCTGAATTATTCACATTGGGCTTACAAACTAAAATAAATATAAGTGCCCTTATGCTAAAAACATTACTTACCTCAGCTATTGCGCTTAGCGCATTATCATTTAGTACCCTAAGCCACAGTAGTGATCAACCTTTTGCTATCGCTATTCATGGTGGTGCAGGCACCATAGAAAAGAGTCGCTTCACACCAGAACAAGAAAAAGCCTATCGTGAAAAACTAAAAGAAGCCGTTGAAACCGGCTATGCGGTACTCGAAAAGGGCGGCGAGAGCTTAGATGCCATCACTGCGGCAATTAATGTGCTTGAGAACTCACCGTATTTCAACGCAGGTCGCGGTGCTGTGTATACTTATGATGGTGCTCATGAGCTTGACGCATCAATTATGGATGGCCGTACACGTCAAGCAGGTGCTGTTGCAGGGGTTAAACATATTGAAAACCCTATTAATCTGGCACGCCTAGTGATGGAAAAATCAGTGCATGTCATGCTCAGCGGTCAAGGTGCCGAAGAGTTTGCAAAAACCCAAGGTATGCCGCTGGTTGAAAACAATCTATTCGATACAGATCATCGCTACAAGGCATTATTAAAAGCCAAAGAAAAACTCGATAAACAAAAAGTAACTAGCAAAGACTACCAAGCAGCACATAAAGCCCTGCCTGTTAATTACAAAATGGGCACCGTTGGTGCAGTTGCACTTGATAAAAACGGCAATATTGCTGCAGGTACTTCAACAGGTGGTATGACTGCAAAACACTTTGGCCGTGTGGGCGATTCACCCGTGATTGGTGCAGGTACGTTTGCTGAAAATGAATCATGTGCAGTATCTGCGACAGGGCATGGTGAGTATTTTATTCGCTACAATGTGGCAGCTGATATTTGTGCTCGCGTAAAATACCAAGGTAAAACCATTGTTGAAGCGGGTAACGAAGTGATCCACGATGTATTAATGCCTATAGGTGGCACAGGCGGTGTGATCATCATTGATGCTAAAGGGAACATCAGCTTGCCGTTTAACACCGCTGGTATGTATCGTGCGAGTAAATCAAATACATCACCAACGTATGTGGGGATTTTTAAAGACGAGTAATGAATCTTCAGACAATAATAAACCGAGTTGAACTCGGTTTATTATTGTCACCAACGTTATTGCCGATTAATTTTCACCTTGAAGGGAGTTTCATCTTGATTAGTTGAGCGATAAGGGTTGATATCTAAACCGCCACGGCGTGTGTAACGCGCATATACTTCTAACTCTTCGAGGTTTAACTGCTGCATTAAATCGCAGTAGATACGCTCTACACATTGCTCATGAAATTCGTTATGAGTACGAAACGAAATTAAATATTTTAATAAGGCTTCATGGCAAATAGCTTGGCCTTTATAACGAATAATCACACTCGCCCAATCAGGCTGTGAAGTGATCAAACAGTTCGATTTTAGTAAATGGCTGTGTAAGGTTTCTGAGACAACCTCATCACCATTATGGCGAAGTGAGCTTGCATCAATATCATAGCTGGTGATTTCGATATCAAGATCATCAATACACTCACCCGGTAACGCTGTAAAAGGTAAACAGTTGAAATCGTCTGCTTGGTATAATGTAACTAACACCTGTGCATTTACCGCATCTGATAAGTCTTTGCTAAGCGCTTGATGTACGTCTTCTAGCGTCTCAAAGCGTGTCTGATTAAAGCTATTCAGATACAACTTGAATGACTTAGACTCAATGATGTGACTGCTTTGGCAAGGAAATACAAAAGTAGCCACAGCGACCATTGGCTTACCCTTGCTATTTAGCCACGATAATTCATAGCCAGTCCAAATATCTTGGCCTTTAAACGGTAAGTTATCTTCGCTAACACCTAAAGCATCACGGTTTAGTTTGCGGGCAATAGGAAACAACAAACTTGGCGTATAGGTATCAACATATTCTGTGCTTTTACCAAGAACACTGTCTTTTAGTTCGGGTGAGTTGCTGTAATCTGTCATCTTTACACTTTTGTAGTTACAATGTTGACATTATACCTAAAGCCAATGAGTTTCGCAGTATGTCTGTTTCTATAAAACTAGATAAGTTACATCAAGCATTTAGTGAAAAATGCCTAGAACGCACAGGAAAACTTCCTGTTATTGAACATGATACAGCATGGCCAAGTCCATGTGAGCAGGGCGAAGTTGATGAGCAGGGGCTTATTCAGTGGTGTCCAGTCCCACAACAACCTGCTGGCAGTTTAGATGACCTAGCCAAGGCGCTCGAGTTATCTTTTCCTGAAGACTTAAACCCCTTATTTGGTCATCTTTATGCGGGTAACTTGTTATTGAATGTTGATGATCATCACATTGAATTGCTACAAGCATGGAATGAAGATGATTTTAGCCGCTTACAGCAAAATATTACGGGTCACGTACTGATGAAGCGTAAGTTAAAGCAGCCAGAAACCGTGTTTATAGGCCTAACAGAGCAAGATGATCTGCTTATTACTGTATTAGTCGAAAGCGGTGAGGTTTGCTTAGAGTACGTGGGTAAAAAACCGCATCATGTATTAGCAAATAGCATCAGTGAGTTTTTAGACAAAGTAACGGTATAAACTTAATAAGTAAAAAGGGGCGATTGCCCCTTTCGTGTATCTGGTTATTGCCTATATTTGGTTATTGAAAGTCCCACGAGATATTCGAAACAATCCCACAAGGCTCACAACGAAAATCAAATAAGCCAAACCATGGCTCAGGTAATTTCCACTCGCCATCGCAACTTGGGCAGCGACGTTTAAGCTCTGACTCTTTATCAACGCCACCAACACGGTATAAATAGTAATAAACCGGCTTCTTGGTTAGAAAACTAATACGCTTAGTGATATCGCGACCACGGCGATATAAGTCACTATTGATACTAGTTAGCTCTTCAAGCGCAGGAAATTCACAACGGGTTGCACCATTGATCTGAATTTGATCGCACGCTTGCCAGTCTTCTTGCCATTTTATTAGTGTTTTATAATCGCCATTGGCAATGGCCGGAATGCGAAATAACGGCACAGGTAAAAAGTCATCACCACAATAGAGCGGGCTACAGGTATGCACATACGTAGTGTATAAGATATAGCACGACGGATCATGGCACATGTCAGCGCCATTTGAGTGAATATCTTGGCCGACCACTTTAACTTTTGGTGCAAGTAAGCCCGCGGTGTGTAATTGCTCAATACTGTGCTTTACAAACGGACTATGATTGAGCGGATGCATCGCATCTTCGGTCGGGCACATCACACGGGTAATGAAAAATCCATCTTTTAAAACCGTTGGAAATTCATCACCAATGATTTGGCCGTTAAAACGAAGTGCATTAACTAGGCGGTTTATTGCCTGCTCAGCAAGCTCTAGGGTAGTATCTTGGTAGCAATCAAAAGTCAGATCGACAACAAACATTATTTTTTCTCAAGCAGTGCTAATAACCTGTCTAATTTAGCTTCAATACGGTCCAATTGACTTTCTTTTGGTGTACTCAGTTGTTCATTTGACGGGTTATTGATGAAGTTATTAATTGAATCCGGATTGTTTTTATATTGGCTAACCGCGGCGATGATCACAGGCATCGGCATAGGTTGTGTTAGCTTACTTTTGGTTAAGGCAACTGTTGGGGTTTTACCTTCATCAAGAAGGGTTTTAATTGCATCAAATACAACGGCATTCATTTTTGTATAAACTCTTTAATAAAGACTAATACCAACTCGTAAAAATACATAATGAAATAAACGAGCAAGCATAAAATACATCACAGTGTATGGCTGCGATGCGCGCGTATGGTAGCAATAATAGAGGTGTTGTGAAATTACTTTCCTTATTTGTGGCCGAAAAGCAGATGCAATTTAGGCCACAAATAAGCATTCATGTTTTTATTGACGCAGTCGCGCGTCTAATTCATCAATCACCTCACTCCAAGCCCCATCTTCAGCTAGCGATTCAGCTAAAAAATGCTGCTGAGATTCATCCCAGAATGGAGCATCCTGTAAGAGGGTGGTATCTGACAGTTGATGCGATGCTATGAAAGCATCTATTTCACTTTCTTTGCTTGGTAAACCAAGTTGTGCAAATAAGGTCGAAATGTCATGTTTTGTCGTATCCATAGTTCTGCTCCTTGTGTATGGCGATATTTATTACTGCTTGAACTTAATGATGATGAACCGCAGTTTAACTTACGCTGAATTTGTCTTTAATCGCTGTTAGGTATATACCTTATAGTCTAGTACGAAAATAAAAAAACAAATAAAAGGATGAGTATTTTGACAGTTGCTGAACCCGAAACCTTAAGTGTGCAATACCTTAGTGCTGAAGACATCAGCACTGCCGCAAGCCTTATTTATCAAGCCTATCATGACGACCCTGTTCTTCAGAATGTACTGGGGTTTCAACAAGATAACCCAAGTAAATATGAAACTAAATTACGTGCTTTGGTACGTGAAGAGCTAGCAAGTTTCTGGCAAGAAAAACAGCCATTAATAGGCCTTTACTCGCAAAGTAGATTAAAAGCGATTGCCTGTGTATTTGATTCAGCAAGTGAACTACAAGCTGAACGATATTGGCATTGGCGCTTAAAATTAATGCTCAGTGCGGGTTATTTGCAGACTAATCAGCTTATAGAAAAAGAGCGAACTATCCGTGAAGCGCTTTCGAGCAAGGGCCATTATTTGTTTTTAGCCTTCATTGCCGTTGATCCACATTTTCAGGGGCAAGGTTTCGGCAGATATCTGCTACGAGGTCTTGATGATTTAGTTGAGTCAAGCAGTCAAACAAGTGGTTTAGCAGTATTTGTTACTCGCCCTGAGCAGCGCGAATTCTTTAGTTCTGAAGGGTTTGAGGTATTCAAAGCCCTAAGCTTTAACCAAGTCGAAGGAGACTTAATGTTTAAAGCAGTAAATTGACGAAAGGACGTTTTGGAAATAGCAATGTGAGATAAGTCTCACATTGCTGTGCGCTTTGTCAGTTTAATGCCTTTAAATCTGTACCCAAAAAAGCTTATTCTAATGATTTTAAACGATTTATTATTTTTTGCATTTTTGTGACTAAGAAAAAATTCATTTTTATGCCTATCAAGATTTCCTCTTTTCTCTAAACTTAATCATGTCAAGAAGACACAGGTTCAATGATTGAACTGATGCTAAGGATTAGGATTATGGCAACAAAGCAAGATGCTTAGCAGGAAGCAAAGGGACAAGTGCTAGGGAAGCAAGGAAGAACAAGGACACTGCTAGGATGCAGTACGATCGCGGAGCGATTGAAAAGGACTGACCAAAGGATGATTTAGCAGGAAGCTAAAGGAGCGTTTGGAAAACGAAGTGGATAGCCATTGATGGCAAGAGGACGGCACTAGGATGTGTTAAATGTTACAAGATGTAGCATGGTGGGTGTATCGGATGTATACCCGTTCAGGGGATAGATAAAAAGGCAGCTTCGGCATAAGTACGGATACTTAATCATGGAAGTAGCAAGATTGGGGCGTGGCTAATAGCTACGCCTTAGTTCTTTCTGGGGGTTGTACTTCTCGCACCAACAATTACTTTGTAAAACTCGCAACTCGCAACTCGCAACTCGCAACTCGCAACTCGCAACTCGCAACTCGCAACTCGCAACTCGCAACTTAAATTTTGTGCGGCGGTATTACTACGCTTTTAAGTAATTCATTTTCCATGATCAAAACGCCTTGATACACGCTTTGCCCATCACTTGAGAACTCAAAAATAAACTCGCTTTTAATACCAGGTTTACCGCTTTTTAAAATGCCCACTCTGCGTTTATTGCAAGCAACACTCATCAATTGCACATTCAATTGCTCAATTTGTCTTTGTGCATGAAGGTTAGCTGCTTCGGCTACTTTTCTGTTTAACCAAAAAAAGTAGATGATGCTGCCAATGATGATGAGTGTCCACAAGCCTGCCATTTACGAGAATAACCTTCCAATTGCGCGAGCGAGTGTTTCGCTACGATTTTCTTTTCTTAATAAACCTAGTAGGTGAGGGCGAATACTAGGAATTGCAACTAAATCGGTGAAAATACTCACAAACAGTTGTTCAATCTCAGTATGGTGCGCACAGCAATCCATAAACACATGTAAGCGTTCTGGGTCTTCAAGGGTGCTAAAACAACGCCCTGCAATCGTTAATAGTACATCTGACTGGGTGTTCATATCAGAGCGCAATACAGCATCAACCAGTTGCGCGGTTAAACCTTGTGCTGGTGTTTTTGATAAGCTTCTAAGAGCTGCAACAAGGGCGATGTCGTCTTTTTGCTCTATCGCATTTAAACCATAGGCTAACAATTGCTCTGCAAACACGGGTTCGATTGCCACATGCTCAAGCATTGCACTCAGCGGCTGTAATACTTCGACTGGTAATTGCCCCCAAGCGGCTTGTAGATTTGCTAAATTAGTGTCGTTATCTAAACGCATCGCAAAGTCAGCAATACCTTGTACTGCAACACTTTGCCAATTATCAAAACCCAGTTTGCCTGAAAAATACAGCTGAGCATATTCGTAATACTGTGAAGCACTTTGCTTAAGTAAACATTTAACCTGCGCATTAAATGCTGCTAGCTTGTTAGCGTTTGGCGTAAATACATACGGGTTGTTATCAAGTTTGCCCTCGGCATTTTCGCCGGTAATTTCTGTACCAAGTGCTTCAATAACCATATTTGCAAAGTGATCGCGGCTTGCGCTTACAAGACGGCTTTGCTCATCAAGTGGGAATTTTAAAAACCATACATAAGGTTCTTTAGACGCTTTTACATCCCAAAATTGAATAGCAAGCCAAGCATGACCAGCAAGTGGGTATGGGTAAGGGATTTTTGTTTCTTCAATGGCAAGAAATTGTTTTTTGTCTAATTTCGTGATGTGTCTGCCAATATCGAAGGCACGCCAAGTGGTACCTGCTGCATCCAGAAGTTGCCCTAAAGTGGCGATCTGCTCAGTCATAAAATCTCAATTACCGTTATTAATCTATATCAGCCGCGAATTATACGCCATACCATGGCGCCTTGGAACAGGGTATACTAGGGTCTGTTTACCTTCCCTAAGTAAAAAGGTATTAAGAGTTTTACAATGCATCAACAGACTTTGGCGCTGCTGCGCGAATTAGAATCCACATTACAACGCCATTCACTATGGCAAACAACAGCTATTGACCCAAGTGCGCTCAATTCTAGTGTACCGTTTTGCCACGACACTATGGCTTTTGAGCAATGGCTGCAATTTGTTTTTCTTGAAAAAATGCACGCCCTCATAGCACATGCTCAGCCTTTACCCCGTAATTTTGCAATTGCGCCTATGGCTGAAATGATGCTGGCACAACATAGTGGCGGAAATGATGTTATTACCGTTTTACAAAAACTCGATCAACTTTTAAGTGATAACTAACATGCAAGAGATTGTTAAGCCACAATTTGACGAGTTAACGATTCTGTACCGCGATGAAAATTACATCGCGATTGATAAACCGTCAGGTTTATTGGTTCACCGTTCGTTTTTAGATAAACACGAAACCCAATTTGCAATGCAAATGCTGCGAGACCAAATTGGTCAACACGTGTTTCCTGTACATCGTTTAGATAGACCAACGTCAGGCGTATTACTGTTTGCGTTAAGCTCAGAAGCAGCCCGTGACATGAACCAGATATTTATTGATGGGCAAATTGAAAAACGTTACTTGGCTTTAGTAAGAGGCTTTTTAAACGAATCAATCTTCTTAGATAAACCTTTAAAAGAAGAGCTTGATAAAATTGCCGATAAGTTTGCTGATCAAGATAAAGCACCGCAAGAAGCACAAACGCAATTTCATTGCCTGCACCAAGCAAGCCTACCTATTCCAATTGGTAAATACCCAACAGTTCGTTACTCGCTGGTGGAGTGTTTTCCAAAAACTGGTCGCAAACATCAAATTCGTCGTCATTTAAAACATTTATCATTGCCTATTATTGGTGATGTAAATCATGGTGATAATCAGCATAATCAATTTTTTAGAGAGCATTTTCAGCTTCGTCGTTTAATGTTATTTGCCTCTGAATTAAAGTTTGTGCACCCTTATAGCAAGCAACCAATAACAATTAGAGCGCCATTAGGCGATGCAATGTTAACGATTTGCCAGCAACTTGGCTGGCCAACAGAAGAAAAGGATTATTATGGCAACCATTAGTATTTTTGTCGGCAGTGTCTACGGCGGTGCTGAGCGTTTAAGCGAGCAAGTTATTGAAGTTATTGAAAAGTCAGAGCATCAAGCGCAATTAGTTGAAAATGGCACGGTTGATGACATGCTGGCTGCGTCACATATTTTGGTGATCACATCAACAACGGGTCAGGGTGATATTCCTGATAACTTAGTCGCTTTATATAGCCAATTAAACGATCAATTCCCTATGTTAACAGGCAAGCAATACGGCATTATTGCTATGGGCGACCGCAGTTATGGCGATACGTTTTGTGGTGCAGGTCGCAGCTTTGATGAGCTATTTCGCGATTTACAGGCAAAACCTGTCGGTCATCGTTTAGAAATTGATGCCTGCGAAGATTTTGAGCCTTGGCCTGTTACTGAGCCATGGTTAAATGAATGGCTGACGAAAATTAGTTAATGACTCTTATTAGCTAGTGTCTCTTAAAAGTGCTGATTGAATAAGCAATTGGCACTTTCCCCTTGGTTTTTCGAGTACAGAATCTGTGACCTTGGTGATATACTAAAACATCATTTTATGAGGCTGTTATGATTTCAAAAAACCAACTGAAACTAATTCGTGCATTAGGTCAAAAGAAGTACCGAAAACAATATAACCAGTACCTTGTTCAAGGCGAAAAAAATGTACTTGAATTACTAAACAGTGGTTTAAGTGTTGCTCATATTTTTGCGACTCCTGCATTTATTTCTGCGCATCAAACAGCGCTTGCAGCCCATCAAGTCATTGAAGCAGACGAAGACAGCCTAACTAAAGCCAGCACGCTCGTTAGTAACAACGCCGCCATTGCTGTTGTTGATATGCCAAGTCAGCAAGCATTACCAACATCAGGACTTATTTTAGCCCTTGATGGCGTGTCGGATCCGGGTAATTTAGGTACCATTATTCGTGTTGCTGATTGGTATGGTATTAAGCATATTGTTACCAGCACTGACAGTGCGGATGCTTATAATCCGAAAACCATCAGCGCAACTATGGGGTCATTTGCTCGCGTGTGTGTCTCACAAACCGACTTAACCAGTTACTTGCCTAGCTTAAATCTTCCTGTGTATGGTGCATTTTTAGAAGGTGAGAACATTCACAAAACTGCTCTTAAGCAAGATGCCGTATTACTCATGGGCAGTGAATCTCATGGTATTCGTGCTGATTGCGAAAGCTTAGTTACTGATAAAATCACTATTCCGGCTTATGGCCAAGCAGAATCGCTTAATGTAGCCATGGCAACAGGTATAATTTTAGATAATTTTAAGCGCCACGCTTAACCTTTTACCCTAAAATGGGTTAAATTGAAGAATAACAATAAAAATCGGTAAAACAATTAGATGCGCTTAAGCACCATAAAATTAGCGGGTTTCAAATCGTTTGTTGAACCCACTAAGATCCCATTTCCTGATCAGATGACGTGTGTTGTCGGCCCGAACGGCTGTGGCAAATCAAATGTCATCGATGCAGTGCGTTGGGTGCTAGGTGAAAGCTCAGCTAAAAACTTACGTGGCGATGCCATGACCGATGTTATTTTTAATGGCTCTACTAATCGAAAACCTATTTCGCAAGCCTCTGTTGAGTTGGTGTTTGATAACACCAGTGGCCATCTTCCGAATACCTTTGCTGATCGAAACCAAGTGGCGATTAAGCGCTTAGTGACCCGAGATGGTCAGTCAATTTATTTTCTAAATGGTAGTAAATGCCGTAAGCGTGATATTACCGATATCTTCTTAGGAACAGGTCTTGGCCCGCGCAGCTATGCGATTATAGAGCAGGGCATGATCTCGCGTTTAATTGAGAGCAAACCAGCTGATTTACGAGTTTTTTTAGAAGAAGCAGCTGGCGTTTCAAAATACAAAGAGCGTCGTCGTGAAACGCAAACCCGCATTAAAAGCACCCGCGAAAACCTTGAACGTTTGCTCGATGTAAGGCAAGAGTTACAAACACAGCTCGATAAGCTTGCAGTGCAATCAGTCGATGCAAAAAAGTACCGAGAACTAAAAGCTACTGAGCGCACCTTAAAAGGACAAATTGCGGTCTTAAAGTGGCAGAAGCTACACCAGCAACAAATCGATAAAGCCGAGCAAATCAATAAACTTAAAGAGCAAATCCAGTTCTTTAAAGAAGCGCATTCTGGCCATGATGATGTGTTAGCAAGTCTTGAAAATCAGGTGCAACTTGAGCAGCAAAAATTGCAAGATGCTCAGCAGGCTCAGCATCAAACACACACTGAGTTAACCCGCAAAGAGCAGCAACAGATTAGCCTAAAGCAGCAACAACAAACACTTAGCCAAAACCTTATCAAACAGCAACAACTGCAGTTACAAAACAAAGAGCTGCAAGAAGAGCAACATGCATCGGCTGTAATGTTACAAGAGCTGCTACAAGAAGCGATTGAGCAAAGTTTACTGTGCGCTGAGCAAGTTGCAGAGGTAGAGCAACAAGTTGCTGAACAACATCAGTATAAACAAAGTGCTGATGAGCAATACCAAAGCACCTTACAAAAAAATCAAACTCATGCTAGTGATATTAATGTTGCAAAGAGTCAACAGGCTCACTTTGCACAGACTCTTGCGCAACTTGAATCTCAGCAGGCACAACTTGCCGCTGAAATTAGTGAGCTTGAAGCAACTCCTGTTGCAGCGCAAATTGCTGAGCAACAACAGCATATTCAAACACTGACTAAAGAGCTTGCTCAGCAGCAAAGTGCGCTTAATAAGCTCACTCAGAATCTAGAACAAGCTGATAAAGAGCAACAGCATTTAGAGCAAGATTTTAGACGGGTTCAACAGCATAGTAATGAAAACAAAGCCAGTATTGCAGCGCTTAACTCTTTGTTATCAGAGCAAACCGACAGCGAAAGTGTCTCTCTATTGGCGCAGTTAAAGGTGGCTTCTGGCTTTGAGCCGCTAATTGAACAAGCCCTACTTGGCCTTGAGCATCTAAAGGTCAGTCAACATAAAGAGGCTAACAGTGTTTGGCCTGCTAATGCGTGTGCGGCTGTGCCAAAAGAGTCATTAGCTAATTATATCGAATCGGGTGCTTACCCTGATTTATTAGCACGGTTTGCATTTCAACCTTGTTTTGATGACGCTATTTTGGCGGATCCATATTGGCTGGCAGTGATTGATGAAGAAGGCTGTATTCATGGTCGTAACTTTCACACCGATGCCAATAAAGACGCCGACAATTCTTTGCTTTTAAAGCATGCTCAGCTTAGCGATGCACAGCAGTTAGATGAAGAGCTCAACGAGCAATTAGAAACCAAGCAGCAATTGCTAAACGAGCATCTAGCACATAAGAAAACGCTCATCGTTGACAAAGAGCAACACAGAGAGCGAATTCACCAAGCGGCTCAGCAGATTGCATCGGCTAGCACTCGACGCGATATGTTGCTTGAGCAGCAAACGCAGTGGCAAAACCAGCTTGTTAAGTTACAACAGCGTGAAACCTTACTGGCTGAGCAAAAGCAAAATGCCGATGAGCAGCAACAAGCCCAGCAGAGTTTACTTGAGCAATTGCTAGAACAGCAATTAACGCTGGAAACAGAACTCGAGCAGGCTAAACAACGACAAACTGAGGCAAATAACAACTATCGCCAAGTTGCGTCTCAGCTTGAGCAATATAAAACGCAGGCTCACCAAGCAAATTTGGCTGAACAAAAAGCTCGCAGTGAGTGTCAACTTAGCGAAACCAAATTGCAACACGCCAATGCCGCCCAAAGTGCTGCAAGTGAGGCTGTGTTAGAACTTAATGAGCAACTAGAAGAGTTAGTGATCCCGCTTGAAGAGGTGGCAGAGCAAATCATGCTATTGCTTGAAAAGCATCAACAAAGTGACGTTGAGCTGAAAAACTTGCAAGCGGCCTTGAGTCAAGCTAAAAAGGAGCTTGCTGATAAGCAAACAGCGCTGAAATCGTCGCAATCTGAGTTGGTTACGTTACAAGAGCAGTTGCAAGCATTGGCACTGGATGAGCAAAGTTTAATCGTTAAAGCACAAGCCGCTTCAGAGCCACTTGAAGAACTGGAACAAAATTTAAAAACAGTACTTGAAGAACTGCCTGACAGTGCCAATTTAAATAGTATGCAAGCTATGTTGACTAAAACCACCCAAGCTTTAAATGAGCTTGGCGCAGTAAACTTAGCAGCAATTGATGAATTTGAGCAGGCCAAGCAGCGTAGTGATTATTTAAATCAGCAGCTTGATGATTTAACACAAGCGTTAAATACCCTTGAAGGGGCGATTCAAAAAATTGACCGAGAAACAAAAAATCGTTTTAAGGCCACGTTTGAACAAGTAAATACAGACTTTGGGGAATTATTCCCGAAAGTGTTTGGCGGTGGTAGTGCCTACCTTGAATTGACCAGTGATGATCTACTCGAAAGTGGGGTAAGCATCATGGCAAGGCCACCAGGCAAGAAAAATTCGACAATTCACCTGCTTAGTGGTGGAGAAAAAGCGCTGACCGCATTATCATTAGTGTTTTCAATATTCAGGCTCAATCCAGCTCCATTCTGTATGCTAGATGAAGTGGATGCGCCATTGGATGATGCAAACGTGGGTCGTTTTTGCCGTTTGGTAGAAGAGATGTCACAATCAGTACAATTTATTTATATCAGTCATAACAAGATTGCCATGGAAATGGCAGGCAGATTGACCGGTGTAACTATGGCTGAACCGGGTGTTTCACGAATGGTTGCTGTAGATATAGAACAAGCTGTGCAAATGGCACATGCATAAATTTAGTTAGGCATATCAAATAATAAAGGTGAGGGGATGGCCGAAGAATTAAGATGGGCTTTAATCGTAATCAGTGTATTTGTCATTGGTGGTTTATTAATTCACGGCTTATGGTCGGTGCGTAAAAAGGACAGTCCAGATGCGCCAGCGCAAGAACGGGTCGAACCGAATGAAACAACTTCTGAGATATCAGAGCCTGCTCCAGTTCAGTCGCAAGAACGTGACGAGCCTGAGTTTGGAGATTTAAGCTTTTCCGCGCAACATAATGATGAACCCGTTGTTTCAGATGAGATTTCAGAATCACCTGAAGCAGAGCAGACTGAAACTGACGAAGAGCAAGAAGCACAGCCACCAACTGACTTCATTATTGTGCATTTGCAGATGCCTGAAGATGCAGTTATGAATGGCAGCCAGCTATTGCCAGCCGTTAATATGTTAGGCTTTAAGTATTCTGAAGAGGGCTTTTTTAACCGCCATTTAGACCCTGCTGGTACAGGTCCGGTGTTATTTCGTTTAGTGAATATGTATAACCCAGGTACGTTTGATATCGATAACATGGAGCAGTTTAGTACCGCGGGTATCAGTTTATTTATGACCTTACCATGTGATGGTGACGGTTTAAGTGCATTTAATATGTTGCACAGTGCAGCTAAAAAACTAGCTGATGAATTTGGTGCGACTATTTTAGATAGCAACCGTGAAGAGATGACGGTTGAAAGCGTACGTGAATATGTTGAGAAAGTTCGCAGCTTCTCAGCTTAATCGCACGCACAGATAATAAGTTTTAGGCCACTTGGCGTTAAGTCGTCTAAGTGGCTTTTTTATGTAGATTTTTGAGGTTTTCATGTCCAGCCCTATCTTTGAGCAAATTAGCCAACTTCGAGCCCAGTTAGAAGAGCATAACCATAATTATTATGTGCTGGATGCACCAAGCATTCCTGATGCTGAATATGACCGTTTAATGCGTGAATTATGCGCTCTTGAGCAAGCTAATCCAGAGTTCCAAAGCCCTGACTCGCCATCACAAAAAGTTGGTGGTGCTGCACTTGATAAGTTTGAGCAAGTCACTCACCAAGTACCTATGCTGTCACTTGATAATGCGTTTTCTGAAGAGGAGTTTGCTGCCTTTAATCGCCGTATTAAAGAACGTTTAATGAACAGCAGTGAGTTAACTTTTTGTTGTGAGCCAAAGCTTGATGGCCTTGCGGTATCGATTATTTACCGTGACGGTGTGTTAGTGCAAGCAGCTACCCGTGGTGATGGCATGGTGGGTGAAAACATCACCCAAAACGTGAAAACAATACGTAATGTGCCGCTTAAGTTACGCGGCGATGACTTCCCGTCAGAGCTTGAAGTACGCGGTGAAGTATTTATGGATAGTGCCGGGTTTGCCAAGCTTAACAGTGAAGCCGAAAAACGTGGCGAGAAAGTATTTGTAAACCCGCGCAATGCTGCTGCAGGTAGCTTACGCCAGCTTGATTCTAAAGTAACAGCAAAACGCCCGCTGATGTTTTACGCTTACAGTACAGGGCTTGTTGCGGATGGTCAGTTACCAGAAGATCATTACCAACAGCTTGCTAAACTGACAGATTGGGGTTTACCACTTTGCCCAGAAACTAAACTGGTTGAAGGACAGCAAGCTGCACTTGATTATTACCAAGACATTTTAGCACGTCGTAGTGAGCTGGCTTACGAAATTGACGGTGTGGTAATTAAAGTAAACGACAAAAAGCTGCAAGAGCGTTTAGGTTTTGTGGCACGTGCGCCGCGCTGGGCTATTGCCTTTAAATTTCCTGCACAAGAAGAAATCACACAATTACTTGATGTTGAGTTTCAGGTAGGGCGCACAGGCGCAATCACCCCTGTAGCACGATTAGAGCCGGTATTTGTTGGTGGCGTAACGGTATCTAATGCAACGCTTCATAATGGCGATGAAATTGCCCGTTTAGGCGTTAAAATTGGCGATACAGTAATTATTCGCCGTGCAGGTGATGTTATCCCGCAAATTACCCAAGTTGTGCTTGAGCGCCGTCCTGAAGACGCCAAAGATATTGTTTTCCCTGCTACTTGCCCAATTTGTGAGTCACATGTGGAACGCATTGAGGGTGAAGCGGTTGCCCGTTGTACAGGTGGCTTAGTTTGCCAAGCGCAGCGTAAGCAAGCCATTAAGCACTTTGCGTCACGTAAAGCGCTTGATATTGATGGGCTAGGCGACAAGATTGTTGATCAGCTTGTTGACCGTGAGCTTATCAAAACACCTGCTGATTTATTTACCCTTAAACAAGGTCATTTTGAATCACTTGAGCGAATGGGCCCTAAGTCTGCTAAGAACTTAGTTAACGCGCTGCAAGAAGCTAAGCAAACAACATTAGCTAAATTCTTATATTCGTTAGGTATTCGCGAGGTTGGTGAAGCAACAGCGCAAAACCTAGCAAACCATTTTTTAACCCTAGAAAAAATCACCCAAGCAAGTGTTGATGCGTTAACTGAAGTAAGCGACGTAGGTGAAATTGTTGCCAAGCACGTTCGTGGCTTTTTTACTGAAGAGCATAATTTGGACGTGGTTAACGCGCTAATTGAGCAAGGTATTAACTGGCCCGCGCTAACAGCCCCAAGTGCCGATGCACAGCCATTATCGGGTTTAACCTACGTACTAACCGGCACATTGAGCGAGCTTAACCGTAATGATGCAAAAGCGCGTTTACAAGCGTTAGGTGCGAAAGTGTCGGGCAGTGTTTCGGCGAAAACAGATGCACTGATCGCGGGCGAAAAAGCGGGCTCAAAATTAACCAAAGCACAAGATTTAGGCATTGATGTATTAACAGAGGCAGACCTCATTGCGCTTTTAAGTGAGCACAATGGATAGTTTATTGCAGGCATTGTCGTCAGTTGCTTTAACAATCGGCAGTTGGCTACAACCACACCTTTACAATATTTCATTATTGCTGGTGGTGTGTTTTATATCCTTGTATGCAAACGATATTATTAAAGTGACCAAGCGCTTTGTGGCGCGTCGTCACTTTATTATTCGTGTGCTTTGCTTTGTGCTGGTCACAGGGTTTGGTATGGGCTTACTTGTGGTGTTTGTGACGCCTTTTTTAAGTAAATTGCTAATGCTACTCGGTGTTAAATGGCTGGCGCTTACACTTACAGCAGCCTTTTTGGTACTTGGCATCATTGCTGATAAGAAGAACCAAATATGAATCGCTACGGCCCAGAATACTGGGATAAACACGGCACTTACCGGACGCCTGTGGCGTTCCACTTAACCTTACTTGTGCTTTTGCGTAGTTATTTTATTTGGCTGATGGCGGCGCTGAGTCGTCGCCCTGATCTAAATATCATGTCGTTGTTCTTTAAATCTAAAGCTGATTTTTTTATCGCTATTGCCATTGCTGCGATTGCTTTATTACCTGCGGTGATCTTTTGCTTGCGCCGGCCACAAGAAAACGCAGATAGTGCAAAACGTTTTGCGTCGATTTGGCGTTATATGCGCTGGCCATTAATTCTATGTGCAATCACAGATTTAAGTTGGTTAACCTATCAGGCTGCACACAGCCACTATCAGTTTTCGTTGTTCTTAGCTTGCCAAATGGTACTGGTGTTATGGGTACTGTTATATTTATTAAAAAGCAGATACTTGTCTGTCTTTTTCAATGATTGGCCAGATCCAATAACAAAAAAATAGGGCAGCAATATGTTGGCAATTAATAAGCTTTTAGCAAAAATCTCATTTACTATCGCATTCGTATTAATCGCTATATGGGTATTTACGCCACTTTGGCACAGTGCTGCATTTTCACTGTTTGTGATGTTATGGGGCTTTATAACACTATCAAGCATTTATCGAGTGACGCCGCTATTTGTAGCGCGTAACCCCATTACTGACTTATTAAAACGCGATGTTAATCAGCTAGCACTCATTAGCCTTTCTGGGCTGTTTGATTTTAAACGCAAGGCTGAGTTTGTGTTAATTGGTCAAATTAAGCAGATTGAAGTGGGTGAAGGTATTATCCATATTACTGACGTCAACGGACAAAAAAGCACAGCAGTATTGAGTGTTAGTAGTGACAAAATTAATAGCCATTTATCGCAACTGCTTTCTGAGCGCGAACGTGCGCAAATAGATATCCGTTTACAAGCGAATTAATGCCACTTGCTCTTGGCTGTGCTTGTGATGTACTGTGCAATAGTTGTATTCAACCTTGAGGGAGCACTATGTTAACTTGGCAAGATATTTTAGAGTTTGCCCATAACGGTAACCCAACACCTCCGCGTCGAGTCGAAAAGTCACCATCTGAGTGGCAAGCTGAGCTCGAACAAGATGCATTCTATGTTACTCGTTTAAAAGGGACTGAGCGTCCGCATAGCTCTGATTCATGTACGATATTTGAACCTGGTCAATATGCCTGCGTCTGTTGCAACAATTTATTATTTGATGGTGATGAAAAGTTCGACAGTGGCACTGGTTGGCCGTCATTTACTCAGCCTAGCAGTGTTGAAAGCATTGCTTATGTAGCTGACTCTAGCCATGGTATGCAGCGTATTGAAGCGATTTGCAATGTCTGTGACGCGCATTTGGGCCATGTATTTCCTGATGGCCCAGCGCCTAGTGGTCTGCGCTATTGCATGAATGCCATAGCGATGAAAAAACGTGATTAATCTAAATACTGTGCGATGATAAAAATAAGGTGCTCACGGTAAATTGGCTTGCTAATAATGTAGTCAGTCAAAATACTTGATTGCACCTTATCATCCCTTATCGCTGAAGCCGTTACCGCGATTATTGGAATATGTTTAAAACGATCATCACTGCGAATTAACTGGCTTGCCTCTAATCCACCCATTACCGGCATTTTTAAATCCATTATGATAAGGTCAGGTTGGTTTTGCTCAATTTTCATTAGAGCATCTTCACCATTAATAGCTGTATCTATTGTAAAGCTCCAGCGTGATAAGAAGGATTCTAAATATTCCCGGTTGTAAGGAATATCATCAACAATCAAAATGCGCGCTGGATTAAAATGATAGCTTGATATAGCAGGGTAATTACGATGTTCAACTTCGTTTTTAGATTCGGCTAATTCAACATTCGGTATCGACACAATAAATTCACTGCCTCGATCTTTTTCGCTGATCACCGATAACTCTCCACCCATTAACTTAATAAAGCGCAATGAAATAGCTAAGCCAAGTCCTGTGCCACCAAACTCAGAGCTACGTTGCCCTTGTACTTGTTCAAAATCATTAAAAATGAGCTCTTGTTGATCACTAGGAATGCCTTTACCTGTGTCTTTAACATGTACTTTAATATCAATATGGCTATTGTCATTATGCGCTTTAAAATCAAAAAACACTTTTACACTACCTTGGGAGGTGAATTTAATAGCATTACCGATTAAGTTTGTTAGTACTTGACGAAGTTTATTACTGTCTAGCAGCACAGGTGTTGTTAGATCAGGATGAGCAGTAACTTGTAACTCAAGATCTTTCTGAGCGCTTAATTGTAAGAACATCATGTTGAGTTCGTGACACATGGTAGGGATCTCAACTCGATCAATATCAAGTTGCATTTTACCGGCATCCACTTTTGATAAATCAAGAATATCGTTCAATACGTTAAGTAATGAGTTACCCGATATTGAAATAGCTTCTAGATAACGACGCTTATTTTTATCAGTTTCACTGTCTTGTAATAATTGGCTAAAGCCCAATACGGCATTAAGTGGTGTTCTTAATTCATGTGACATATTAGCTAAAAAGCGGCTCTTAGCTTGATTCGATTGCTCAGCTTGCTCTTTAGCATCAAGATACTCTTGGGTGCGCTTAGCAACGGTTTCTTCAAGTAAGCTATGTTGCTCATGCATACTATTGATTTGTTGCCTAACTGCAGCACGCATCATTTTAAAACCACTTGCAAGAGTACCAATTTCGTCTTGGCTTTTAATATTTATAGGGCAATTTAAATCACCTGTAGTCACTGCATGCGAAAACTCGACTAGCTGCTCAATGGGCTGCAAAATGATTCTTCGAATAATGATGTAAGCAATGATGAGCGCTGTGAGTAAGTATATCGCAAATAATGAAACAGCATTGCTGATGATAGCTTTTGTCTTTGCAGCTAAGTCAGTATCTGAAAAACTAACAATCACGTAGCCAATATTTTCGTTTTGGTAACTATTAATGGGGACCGAAACTACATATTGTTCATCCAGTGGAATGATTGTGTTTAGTGCAGGGTTCAATTGCTTCAGGATTTGCTGGTTAGTTTCTAAAGTATCAACCTTACTGTTATCAGGGTGTGCAGCAATAAAGTTATTTTGATCGATAAAGTAAATAGTTTTGAGATCATCAAATGTATTATTTTTTAGAATATTTTTTAAGGAGATACCTTGAACTTTCATCACCCAACTACCGACACTATTATCTTTCGTTAGCTTTTTTATCTCTGACAGCATAGGGGACACAATAGCATCTGCTTTTTCACTCATGTTTAGAAGTGTTTGTTCTTTTAACTCCATCACATGCAATGAGGTACTCGCCCCTAAAATGAGGGTAATGGTGAATCCGATTATCATCAGAATTTTGTGGGCAATGCTTATCCTCATTGCTAGTTTTCACTCCTTGACTTGAATGTGTGCATTGTTTCATTAATTTTTTTATCAGTTGTTTTAATTGTCTGGTTTATATCTGCACCATAGAATATTTGGCTAAATGCTTGCGAGATAATTTCACCAATGACAGGGAACTCTACCATTCCAGCTTGTAGGCGATCAGCTGTGGCATGATCAAATACCCACAACATTGTAGTATTAAACCCGGGTTTATTTACCAAGGTAAACAACTTTTCGTGCCACACTTTTTTTCTGGGAGGGGAGCCGCCAGTACTAAGTAGCGATGACGTTTGCTCGCTTGTCGCCCATTGAATAAAAAGCCAAGCCGCAGTTTTTTTGTTGGACTTGCTATTTATAGCAAACGCCCATGCCCAAGGGGAGGTTTCTCTTGCTATGGGACCTTTGGGCAAAGGGGCTGCTTCCCATTTATTCCAAATATTAGACTCTTCAGCTGTGTCTATTTCATTGTAAAAATGGGAAGCTAAAAATGCGGATGCCAGCTTACCTTGTTTAAATAAGCGGCGGATTTCATAAAAGTGCAGCAAGCGGCTATTATCAGGATTTCCATACCCTGTCGCTAAATCTCGGTACACTCTTAGACTCTGCGCTGTTTCAGTGCTATTAAACACAGACATATTTTGCTCATCGATAACTTGTGCCCCGTATGCACGCATTACTGGCAAAACTGTCCAGGTGTTTAGCCCCGCACCTGGCAATGTGCGCGCCGCAAATGCATGCATTCCAATAAGATCTGGCGTTGCATCAATAGCGCGTTGTAACTTTATCTTTGTAGCGTAGAGCTCTTCATAAGTATCAGGTACTTTAAGGTTAAACCGTTCAAATAGATCTTTTCTGTAAAAATAGATTGGCGCCGAAAAATCAAAGGGCAATGAATACAAAATATCATTGATCTTACATAGTGCTAAGCTTCGATCGCTAATGTCGTCTAGCTGATACCATGTTTTATCAGTTATCTTGGGATTATCTAAATAGGGCTGAAGAGGCTCTATCCAACCTTGGCTTTGCGCTTCTCCTAAAAAAGTAATTCCCATAGGCAATACATCGTACAAGCCTAAGCCTTCACTCAAATCTTGATGGCGGCGCGCTCGCATTTGTGATTGTTCTAAGGCATGAAAGCCAACCGAGATCCCCGTTAGCTGTTCAAATAATGGTATATAAGGCTTTAACGCTGTGAATGCTGGTTGTTCGTCTGCAAGAATATTTATATGACTTCCGGCTTCACTGCGCCAATCTATGTTTGCTTGTTGCCAGTAATGCAGTGTAGAGGAAGCAAAACTGTTGGCACTGTAAAAAAAAATCGCTGCTGTAATAAAAGGCTTGATAAGTTTTGACAAACGCGGTGCCATCTTTCGGTTACTCCGTTAACTTAATATTTAACTTATCAGCTTGTGCTTTAATTTTTTCAAATCGTATTGCTTGCTCATATTCGAGCTCTTGGCTAGCAAGTAAAGTAAAGCATTTTCTAGCAAGTGATAAATTAAAAGACTGGCCTTGATTATTAGTATCGAACAAACATTGTAATAAATTAAGTGCGATGCTGGCATTTTTGGGCATAACCCTAAATGCTTGCGTAAAGGCTTCAAGAGCTGTATTGAGTTGTCCTTTATTAAACTGGGTTACTGCATGGTTGTTAAGCTCTTTAGGGCCTAACTTGATATCTCGACGTTCTGTTTGTTGCTGTTGAATATATCTTAAATAAACAGGATCACTGACAGATGGGTGACGTTCGCAATGGTCAATAATTTGGTTAAACAGCCTTTGCGCTTTTTGATGAAAACCTAATTCATGGAATGCTTTGGCTTTGTCGAGGGCACCATCAACAGAACGAATTTGTGTATCACTCTCATCAAGTTGATTGATAAGCGCTTTTGCTTTTTGGTGTTCATCTTTTAAGTAATGTAATCGAGCATTTAGTACATCAATTTGAGTTTGATTATTACTATTGGGAAATTGCTTTTTTAAATCATTTAAATATTGATTAGTCTGCCTAGATATTCGGTTTATCTGATCGCTTTGATCAGTCGTTAGCGCAAAATCGATACCTGCGCGTGCCGCATTAAGGTAGATATCAGGATGATCATGAATAGAAAATTTTGCGTAAGTCGCAATATCTTTTTGTGTTAAATAGTTCTTTTCATAATCATGATTAAGTAAGGATACATGGCTCAAAGCTTTTTGACGGTTAATGTTACGTGGTGCAATATCAACAGCTTGGCTAATTAGTTGTTGAGCTTCATCATACTTATTAAGTTTAATTTCTAGTCGGCTTAGCAGGTCCAGAGCAACTAAACGAGTTTCACTGCGTTGTAACATCGTTTTCAACATTCGCTGTGCAAGTGAATGCTCATTACATGCAATCAAAGCTTCAACTAAGCCTACCTTTGCCCAAGTGAATTTTTGAATATCAAGAACAGATTTAAAAAAGGTTTTAGCTTCTTCATTACGTTTTAGTCGAAGTAGGGCATCGCCTTTCAGTCTAAGTAAAATAGCACTAAAACTGTGGCTTTTGTTTTGTAATAATTCGTCGATCTTTTTTATTGCTTTTGAATCGTTCTCGTCATCAATAAGTTGATATACCTGGTGTAAATTATTTTTTCGCATCAGTACTTTTTCGATACGATTTTTTAATTCATTGATAGTGAAAGGTTTAACAAGGAAATCATCAGGTTGCAGCTCTAAGACACTGTGTACAAGAGAGCCACTTGTTTCAGCAGAAATAAAAATAAAGCCAGTGGAGTTTTTAATTAGGCGCTTCATTTTCAGCTCTTCATATAGCTGATAGCCATCTTGTTGCTTACTCAGATTAAAAGAGCAAACAATTAGATCAAATTGCTCTATTTGGCACTGCTCTTTTGCTGAGTTGGCATGCTCTGCAAAACGTAACTGACGAAACCCCAACCCCTCTAATGATTGTTTCATATAGCTTTGAGCAAGTGGTTGCTCTTCGACTATTAAAATTTTAGCGTTCGAAAAAATCTTTGCAGGCATTAGACTTGCGACCGAGTGACATTAACAGTGACTATAATAAACAGTCTAGCTGCTGACAAGGCAAATTACAGCTTTTGCTGCTATTAAAAGTTTGGCTAAGGTCTTTGTCGAAAATGCGAGAAGTATGAAAGATCAGCTTTTAGGTATTTAGGCTTGTTGAACAGTGGGGGAAATTAAACCATTTGCCTATGTTTTATAGAAAGTGGCGATGCTTTTGAAAACTAGAGATATAATAAAGAGGTTTTATATGTGGTGGGTCGTACTGGACTTGAATCATCGAGCCTGTGTTTTGTAAATAGTGGCGATGCTTTTGAAAATTAGAAATAAAATAAAGAAGATTTAAAGAAAGTATTTATGAAGTGTTTATATGTGGTGGGTCGTACTGGACTTGAACCAGTGACCCTCGCCTTGTAAGGGCGATGCTCTCCCAACTGAGCTAACGACCCACATATAAATTTTGTTTTTAGATTAAATGGTGGGTCGTACTGGACTTGAACCAGTGACCCTCGCCTTGTAAGGGCGATGCTCTCCCAACTGAGCTAACGACCCATATAATCTTTTTCTTCGCTACCATTTTTAGCTTTTTGCTTCAAAAAGTAAATGGTGGGTCGTACTGGACTTGAACCAGTGACCCTCGCCTTGTAAGGGCGATGCTCTCCCAACTGAGCTAACGACCCGCGAAGATAAATCTAAATGAAATACCATTAATTGAATAATGGTGGGTCGTACTGGACTTGAACCAGTGACCCTCGCCTTGTAAGGGCGATGCTCTCCCAACTGAGCTAACGACCCATTTAGATTTTTGTAATATGAAACACCATCAAAATTTATTTAATGGTGGGTCGTACTGGACTTGAACCAGTGACCCTCGCCTTGTAAGGGCGATGCTCTCCCAACTGAGCTAACGACCCATATTACATGCAATATTTCTTAATGGTGGGTCGTACTGGACTTGAACCAGTGACCCTCGCCTTGTAAGGGCGATGCTCTCCCAACTGAGCTAACGACCCATTAAGAAATTAGATATGAAAACCATTATTTTAATAATGGTGGGTCGTACTGGACTTGAACCAGTGACCCTCGCCTTGTAAGGGCGATGCTCTCCCAACTGAGCTAACGACCCATATCTAAAAACAACGTATTGCTGCGTTGTTGTGGGGCGCTATTATAGATAGAGTTGTAAATGTGTCAACACTTGAATGAGTAAAAATGTGTTAGATGCAGCTTTTATAAACAATGACATGGCTTTTAAGCATTTTTTGGCGAACAAATATGCAATTTATATTCATAAGCTTATCTGTGGCGTTGTCATCGTTACTCTTTTTCCTCTAATTTAACTGAACTCGATGTTGTTTTAACGATGCTTGTCATTTTTTAAAACACAACTTATGTTGAATATTAAAACTGAATAACTAAATAGCTGGCAATTTTGCTGTGTTTAAAACCAAAGAGGGCGGGGGGCTCTCCGTTGGGATTTAACCGATAGTTTAGCTAACTTAAATTTGCATATAAATGTATACCTTTTGTAATGTTTAATATCACGTAATGTATACTTAAATCTCGGTATCAGTATTGATAATTGTAAAATTTAGTCAATTCCTTATTATACTGTTCGAAATGTCTGCGTAACGGATTGATATTTAGTCAGCTTGTTGAAATTTAAATCATTTAAATAAAGTTAGATAAAAAACTGTTGACTTTATTTAGGGGGCTGCATAGAATGCGCCCCGCACTCAGCGATACACAGCCAATATTAATTGGTAGTGTGTATGCAAAGTCGGGGCTATAGCTCAGCTGGGAGAGCGCTTCGCTGGCAGCGAAGAGGTCTGCGGTTCGATCCCGCATAGCTCCACCAAATTTGCATAGTGTTTGTCCTAGGGTTGCAGTTTTCTGCGTCCCCATCGTCTAGAGGCCTAGGACACCGCCCTTTCACGGCGGTAACAGGGGTTCGAATCCCCTTGGGGACGCCACTTACTTTTGTAAGTGAGCAATTGCCAACAAGTTATATATGCTAGTCTCGAGTACTTGCATGTTGATTAAGTAACCTTAGCTCCGATATGAGTAAAACTATCACTTTGTCCTAGTGACACATTTTGTGTCCCCATCGTCTAGAGGCCTAGGACACCGCCCTTTCACGGCGGTAACAGGGGTTCGAATCCCCTTGGGGACGCCACTTACTACAAGTGTTGTGTTATTAAAGCTCGCCTGAATCGAGTTTAACTATTCAGTTGTCCTAGTGACACATTTTGTGTCCCCATCGTCTAGAGGCCTAGGACACCGCCCTTTCACGGCGGTAACAGGGGTTCGAATCCCCTTGGGGACGCCACTTACTACAAGTGTTGTGTTATTAAAGCTCGCCTGAATCGAGTTTAACTATTCAGTTGTCCTAGTGACACATTTTGTGTCCCCATCGTCTAGAGGCCTAGGACACCGCCCTTTCACGGCGGTAACAGGGGTTCGAATCCCCTTGGGGACGCCACTTACTATAAGTGTTGTGTTATTAAAAGCTCGCCTGAATCGAGTCTAACTATTCAGTTGTCCTAGTGACACATTTTGTGTCCCCATCGTCTAGAGGCCTAGGACACCGCCCTTTCACGGCGGTAACAGGGGTTCGAATCCCCTTGGGGACGCCACTTACAAAAAGTGTAGTGTTATTAAGAGCTCGTCTGAATCGAGTCTAACTATTCAGTTGTCCTAGTGACACATTCTGTGTCCCCATCGTCTAGAGGCCTAGGACACCGCCCTTTCACGGCGGTAACAGGGGTTCGAATCCCCTTGGGGACGCCACTTATTAAAAGTGTTGTGTTATTAAAACCTCGTCTGAATCGAGTCTAACTATTCAGTTGTCCTAGTGACACAGAAACTTTCTGTTTAAGCTAAGGCCATTCGCCTCGCAGGCTCGGTCTCATCTTACGCAGAAATAGCAAATCAATGATTTGCAAATCAATTTCTGCGTCCCCATCGTCTAGAGGCCTAGGACACCGCCCTTTCACGGCGGTAACAGGGGTTCGAATCCCCTTGGGGACGCCACTTATTCAAGTAGGTTATGTGTAGTGGGACGGTGAACACCGCGCAATCTATGCACGACGTTATCAAGAGTACGAATCTCTTGGGGACGCCACTTACGTTAAGTAAGTTAACGTGTTATCAAGATTATATTTTTTAATCTCATTTCAAGTAGAAAAAATCCTTTTCAAATAAATACTCTTTATTCTCCATATATCTTTACGATATAAACCACATATATTTCTAAAACTTTAATTCCTATTGATCACTTTTACTGATCATTTTAATACTTTATAGTATTTAGCAACTCATCAGCTAACCATAAGGAAATTAAAATGTTAGCTAAACGTGTTGTACTCATACTAATTTCTTTAGTCATTACAGCTTGCTCTGACTCAAATGAGGGAGTGGCGCTGGGTACGCTTGAACGTGAGCGTGTGATCCATCCTGCAACGACTAACGAAATTCTGATAGAACTACCCGTTTCAGCAGGCCAGTTGGTCGAAAAAGGGCAGGTGATTGCAAAGTTCGATGCCGAACTTCAGCAAGCGATTGTCGCCAAAGCACAAGCACAACTAGCTCAAGCCACTGCATTTCTTGAAAAAACTTTGAATGGTGCTCGTCCCGAAGAAGTTGCTGCCGCATCAGCCAAAGTAGCAGCAGCCAATGCTGCATATACACAAAGCGAAGCTAATTTTCGCCGTGCAAAAACCTTAGTTAAAGATAAACTTGCAAGCCAAGAAACCTTAGACAGTGCTACCGCTGCACGAGATGAGACTTTTGCTAATTTAGAATCAGCAAAGCAGCACTTAAATGAGTTAACAAATGGTTCTCGCGTTGAAGATATTAATAGTGCGAAAGCGCAAGTTCAGGCGGCAGAAGCAGAACTAAAAGTACAGCAAAAATACCTCTCAGATCTGACAATTAAAGCGATGCGTGCTGGCAGGGTCGATAATTTACCTTGGCACGTAGGTGAGCGAGTTACTAAAGGCAGCCCAGTCGTTATTATTCAAGCAAATAGCGCACCTTACGCACGCGTTTATATCCCTGAACCATATCGTGCCAAGCTCAATCAGGGCATGACACTTACGGTTCGCGTCGATGGTATAGATAAAAATATTCAGGGCGAACTGACCTGGATTGCGACAGAGCCGGCGTTCACGCCTTTTTATGCCCTAAATCAAGAAGAACGCGCGCGATTAATGTATCTTGCCGAGGTAACACTACCCGCAAGTGAAAATAACTTACCGACAGGCGTACCTGCTCAAGTGGTTATGCCATGACTGAGTCGGTGATCCAGGCCAAAGGTTTGATAAAACAATTTGGCGATTTAAAAGCGATTGATAACCTTGATCTAGACATTGAACAAGGGCAAATTTATGGCTTTTTAGGCCCAAATGGCTGTGGTAAAACGACTGCAATCCGTATGCTTACCGGGTTATTGAAGCCAACTTCTGGTGATATCAATGTGCTTGGCTTGAGTCTGCCAAAAGATGCTGAAAAGCTCAGAACACAACTTGGTTATATGACGCAAAAGTTTTCACTTTATAGCGACTTGACCGTGCTTGAAAACCTCAAATTCATGGCTGCGCTTTACCCTTTAAAAAAACAGCAAAAACAACAAAGAATAGACGAACTACTTCACACCTACGGCCTTGATCAAAGAGCAAGTCAAATGGCCGGAAGTATGAGTGGGGGCCAACGACAGCGCTTAGCATTGGCTGCTGCAGTGATTAATAAACCAAAAATTTTATTTCTTGATGAGCCAACATCGGCAGTCGATCCACAAAATCGCCGTGACTTTTGGGAAACACTGTTTGATTTAAGTAATGCTGGTACCACCATATTAGTTACCACTCACTACATGGATGAAGCTGAGCGTTGCCATCGTTTAGCCATTTTAGAATCAGGTATTAAGCGCGCGGATGGCTCACCAAAGCAATTAATGACAGACATGCATGCTCATGTAGTAGAAATCGCAGGGGCGCAAACCAGAGAATTAAAAAAACAACTCGCAACAATCGACCATGTTATCTCGGCAACTCAGTTAGGTGCACAGCTGCGAGTATTAGTAAAAAAAGATGTTCAAGACCCCGTTGAGTTCATAAAACAGCAATCATTTTGTCAGGATATATGGCAAGTAAATAGCGTTCGCCCAAGCCTTGAAGACGTGTTTGTAACCTGTACAGGGCAGGGTAGACAATGAAAATTATTACTTCATTAAGCCGGATAAAAGCAATTGTAAGCAAAGAATTATTACAATTACGCCGCGATAGAATGACCTTTGCGATGGTGGTGATGATCCCCCTTATCCAGCTGATTCTATTTGGTTACGCTATTAACACCAACGTGAAAGATATCCCTGTTGCCGTGGTCGATCATAGTAAAACCGCGCTCAGTCGCATTTTAGTACAAACAGTATCAGCCACAAATGTGGTTAAGGTGACAGATTATTACGACAGTATAGAGCAAGCACAAACAGCAATCGCCAGTGCGAAAGTCCGCGCCGTTTTTTTTATACCTCACGATGTGGCAAACCGACTTGCTCAGCACCCAACCGTTGGTTTTGGTTTACCTGATGGTAGTAATGAGTCGTTAGTCAGGCCAATTGCGCATTGGTTAGTTGATGGCTCAGACACAATGGTAGCGTCGAGTGTAAAATCGCTGCGAAATATGCCCCTTGCAGAGCTTCTCGATAAACCTGCGAATAGAACTTACCCAACCTTTGAGACAACCTTATTTTATAACCCAGAGCAGCGCTCAGCGGTTAATATTGTGCCAGGTTTAGCTGCTGTTATTTTAACCATGACGATGATTATGTTTACCTCTGCTGCCATAGTTAAAGAGCAAGAGCGAGGTAATATGGAGCTTTTAATCACCTTACCTTTAAGCTCACTTGAATTGATGATTGGTAAAGTAGTGCCTTATATCTTTATTGGTTTTATTCAGTTATTTATTATTTTAGGCATGGGCAAGGTCTTGTTTCACATTCCTTTTGGTGGCGGCTTAGTTGCATTGGTTGTCGCAACCTTTGCTTTTATATGTGCCAGTTTAGTGCTTGGCTTAGTGCTTTCGACCATCGCTAAAAACCAGCTTCAAGCAATGCAAATGACAATTTTCATTCTTTTACCCTCGATTTTATTATCAGGTTTTGTATTTCCCTATGAAGGCATGCCAAAGGTTGCGCAGTGGCTTGCAGAATGCTTACCTGCAACGCACTATTTAAGGCTAATAAGAGGGATAGTGCTAAAAGAGGTTAACCTAATAAGCATGAGTAATGACTTAATTTGGCTTTCAGTCTTTACTATTTTGGGCTTAGCTGTGGCTGCATTTAGGTTTAAGAAAACCCTTGATTAAGCTAGGCAACTTACGGCATATGTGCTTAACTAAAGGGTAATTTCACTCTTTTTAAGTAGATGTTAGCGTGTGGCGAGTATTTTGGATGGCGATGCTAATAGTGACGTTTGATAGCTATTCAGCAACGATAAACCTAGCCCATACCATGAAACATGAACACTTTAACCAATTGCTTAGTGAGTTCGCAGAGCAAAGTGGTTTAACTGTTAATTCCGTCTTGGTTGACCAAAAAGAACTAAAAGTAAGGTTGGTACAAAATGCCAGTACCAGCACATCAACAGACGTAATTATTGTACCCGCAGATCATTTAGGCCTTGATAAATATGCCAACTATAGCGTTATCCCAGACTCACTCATAGCTGATACTACAGATAAGCGAACCCTAGAAACTGCAAAGGTAAACAATAAGCTCTTAGGAATACCCATCATTCAAGGCAATCACCTGTTACTTTTTTATAATAAGCAGTACGTAAAAGAGCCGATAGAAAACTGGCAGGATATATACCGATTTCAATCATCATTGCCTGAAGAGGTTAAACTTGTTACATGGAGTTTTATGGAAATGTACTGGTTTATTCCGTTTTTATCGGCTTTTAATGGTGAGCTAATTACAGATAATCAGGTTCAGTTAAACACCCCAGCAATGCAATCTGCTCTCAAATTTGTTTGGGATTTAAATAAACAAAACCTGGTTGATAGACAGTGCGATTACATTTGCTCAAATAATGCATTTAAAGCGCAGCAAGCCGCCTTCACCATTGATGGTGCATGGGCATTAAAAACGTATGAACAGACGCTTGGTGATAACTTAGGGATGCAACAGTTACCTAAACTCAATGGTGAGTATATGCAGCCTTATTACTCTACCTTTGTACTGGCGTTTCCAAACGATGGCTTAAACGGGGCAAATAAAGAAAGCTTATTTAAATTTGCTAAATTGGTTCAAGCAGAAAAATTCCAAACACTGGTTTGGCAAAAGCTTCAAGATATTCCAATTAACATTGAGGTGTTAAATAACCTAAAAGCACAACAAGGCACAGAGTTAGCAACCTTAACTGATGCCATACAATTCACAAAACCTATGCCCTCTACCGCATCTATGATCATCGTGTGGGAGGTATTGAATAAAGGCTTTATTCGTTATGGTAGCGGTGCCTTAACTGCTGAGCAAGCGGGGCTCTTTATGCAAGGGTTGGCAGAGCGCTCGATTGCCAATGAAGGGAATGAATGAGTAGTCCACGCTTTAGTCGCGCTTTGTTTATCAGTGTTTTACTACTGGTCATTATTCCCTTATTTATTCTTGCAGGTTTGATGATAGGGCGCTTCTATTTAAGCTCAATTGATCAAGCCAACACCAGTTTACAGTGGCAAGCTAGAAATAATGCGGCCAGCCTCGAACAGCTACTATTCAAACTAGAGAAAAACAGTCAATTGCTTAGTAGCACTAAGGCAATTACTGAACTGCCTAATAAAGTGGTGTACTCACAGTTTGCGCTTGTGCTGCTAAAAGAGTTTGTTGCCCAGAATCCACAGATAAAAGCATCGATTGTAATAGATAATCAAGGATTTATAGTTGAAGGTTACCCTATTAGCTCTTTAAATTTGAATTACAAACTCACTAGAAGCATTCTCGACGGCGCTCAAGCATCAACAGAGCAAAACACAATTCAAATTATCGATAATCCACAAGTCACTGAGCTACTCGCACCTCTACAGGCAACACAAAATGCCTTACTGGCTATTACATCTACCTTGCTACATGAGCAAGATTCTCTCAGTGAGCCAATAATTAAAACGGGCGTGTTAGTGTCTTTTGTGCCTTTATCAGAGGCGTTAAAGTGGCTTGCTATACATAATGAGCAACCGGTTTATCAAGCGGGAAAGCAAGTACAAATTTCAGCACAAGAAAACATTTTATATAGCGTGGGTGATGCTGGCGATTACGGCAAATTAATGGAGCAGGCCTCAATCAGTAATGTCTATTATAAAGGTAAGCTAACCAGTTTACAGTTCCACATAAATGAAGCAAAAACTGCTTACACCAGCGCTGTAAAGCAAACGGCCATATTAGCAGGGTTGTTAATTGTAGGACTCTCTATCATTTCATTTTTCTTAGTGCGTTGGTTGACGGCACGACTCCATAACCCGCTAAATCGTATTACTGCTCTTAGCCGTGAATATGCATTAGGTAATTACAAACAAGATACAGACGATTTTCATTATCAAGAGTTTAAAGATATTGCAGATTCGCTCAGCAGCATGGCCGATACCATTGATATACAAATTACTTCGTTGCAATTAGAAAAGCTTCGAGCTGAGCGTTCTGAGCAAGTTAAAAGCCAATTTTTAGCCAATATGAGCCATGAAATACGCACTCCGATGAATGGTATTGTGGGCTTTTTGCAGCTACTCAATAAAAGCACGCTAACAAAAGAGCAAGCAGAGTTTGTAAGGCAAATAAATAACTGTAGTGATGTGTTATTAACCGTGATTAACGATATTCTCGACTTTTCAAAAATAGAGGCCAATAAAATAGAGCTCGAGTCGCGACAATGTGATTTAGTCGCGCTTTGCCATGACCTTATCTTACTATTTAAACCGAGTTGTGATGCCAAAGGGGTTGGCTGCCGGCTCGAGGTCTCCTCATTACAATCGCTGAATGTAGAATGTGATGAAATACGCGTTAAGCAAGTGCTAATTAACTTGCTCTCTAACGCCGTTAAGTTTACCAATCAAGGGGAGATCGTTCTTTCGCTAACTCTGCAAAGCCGAGATGAACACCAAACAGCCGTCGTATTATCGGTAAAAGATACAGGTATAGGTATCGCTGAAGATAAAATAACGGCCCTGTTTAATCCCTTTGTACAAGCGCAAAGTAGTACCACTCGTGAATATGGAGGGACCGGTCTTGGGCTTGCCATTAGTAAAGGAATGATTGATTTAATGGGAGGCACTATTGCTATTGTTAGTGAACTTGGTAAAGGCACCGAGTTTAAGATTAATGTTAATTTTAAATCACTAAACCCACAGGACGCTAACGCAAAAGTACACCAACCTGATGAAGACACTCAGTTCGATTTTAAAGCGGTCAGCAAGCCAATATTAATTGCTGAAGATAACCCGATTAACCAAATTGTTATTACTAAGTATTTAACTCAATTAGGTCTAAATTATGAATTGGCCGAAAACGGTCAAATTGCTTGTGAAAAAACTCTAACACAGGATTACGCACTGATTTTAATGGATATTCAAATGCCGGTGATGGATGGCTTAACTGCCAGCAAAAATTTACTTGCAAGGCCAGATTTTAATACGCCGATTATTGCCATCAGTGCCAATGCAATGAAAGACGACATCGAAACAAGCGCAAAAGTTGGTATCAGTGACCATATCGCAAAGCCAATTAATTTTGCTGAACTAGAAAAAGTACTCGCAAAGTGGCTATCTCAGCAATCGCTGAAATAGCCAGTATTTATATATCAAAAAGTGTTGTTATCTTTTTTCTGAATTAACTCAATCGCATAACCATCTGGGTCTTTAACAAATGCGATTTCAGTTGTGCCGCCTTTTACTGGACCCGGCTCTCGGCTCACATTACCGCCAGCAGCTTTAATGTCTTCGCAAGCTTTATAAATATCATCAAATTCGATAGCAATATGACCGTATGCATTACCCAAATCATAGCTGTCTGTATCCCAGTTATAAGTAAGCTCAAGCACAGTCGAATCTTTTTCGTCACCATAACCGACAAAAGCAAGGGTGTAGCGGTACTCTTCGTTGTCTGCACGGCGCAGCTCTTTCATACCTAATACCTGCGTATAAAATTCAATTGATTTATCTAAATCAGCAACGCGAAGCATTGTGTGTAATAAGCGCATTTTAAGCATCCTCTTTCTTGTCTTTAAATTCGTACAATTCTAATAGCGCAGTAAGGCTGCGCATTAAAATTATTGAAAATGGATTATAAGATATTTCGATTGCTTGCACAGTAGCATTGAGACAAAGCATAAAGCGTTTGCTATGAAAAGGGTGATGTTATGCAGCAATGAATAGGGATTGCTGCATAAAAATGAGGTATTTCAGGTTTAAACGTACGTTTAGCTTTTCACTTTACCTTTTAGTACATAAATTTCGCCATCAAAGCTCCCTTGAATTGTCAAACCTTGTCCCGCCAACTCTTTAAGGTATTCGATATGCTCATTAGTGATATGTTGCCCCGGCACTAACAGTGGGATACCAGGAGGATAAGGCGTGACTAATCCGGCACAAATTCGGTTGTTACTTTTGCTAATTGGCACAGATTCACGTTCGCCATAGAACGCATCACTAGGAATACAGGCTAAGTCTATAGCGGGTAGATTCTCTGGTAAGCGTGTTCGTCTCATTGAAGTGGCGAGTTTTACTTTACCGCTATCGAGTTTCTTCAGCGCATTGTAAAGGCGAATGATCTTCGAGCGCGTGCCGCCAAGAGTCAGTAAAACTAAAATGGTGCTGTGCGTATATTTTTCGATTTCAAGGCCAATTTCATCTAATAGGAATTTATGAATATCCTTTAATGAATAAGGTAACTCACTAATATCGATAAGGATCTTCAGTGGGTCGTGACCCATGTTATCGCCACTAAAGTGAGGGAATATATCCATGAAATCTTGCTTATCGAGCACTTTTATATGTTTGAGTGAAGCCATTTGCTGCTTAAACTCTGCAACGTGATTCAGCAGGGCATTCAGTAATTTATAGCCTTCCATTTCTAATTGCTTTTGACATACATCCAGCGAAGCAATGAGTTGATATTTTGGAGAAGTACTTGCGTAAATACTGTAGATCTCACGGAAGAAATCGGCATCGAAATCAGGGTCGTTAACATGAATATAAGACGCTTGAGAGAACGCTGAAACCACTTTATGTGCTGAATGGGTAACATAATCTGCGCCAGCATTTATAGCTGAGTAGTGGCGTAAGCTCGGGTGGAAAAGCGAGTAAGCAAACCACGCTTCGTCGATAAACACTTTAATACCGTGCTGATGCGCAAATTCCACTACTTGTTTTAAATCGCTAAGCAGACCATCGTAGGTACAGCCAGTTAAAACCAGTAATTTAGCATCGCTATTTTGTTCAATCGCTTGCTTGATGTCAGCCAGTGAAGGGGGCGCGAAGATACCATATTTAGGGTTTAAAATACTCGATAAGTAAATAGGTAAACTAGCCGATTGCAAAATGCCATAATGTACTGATTTATGGCAGTTTCGGTCGATGATCACCTTATCGCCTTTACGTAGTAAAGTTTGCAAAATAATCTTATTTGAAGTAGATGACCCATTGGTAACAAAGTAGGTATGTTTTACTTCAAATGTCGCCGCAGCTGATTCTTGAGAGCGGCCTATGGTGTTGGTGCTGTCAGACAGTGAGCCAAGCGAGTCGACAGAAACCGATAGGTCGCCAACAAATACGTTACGGCCATAAAACTGATAAAAATCTTTAATATACGGAGAGTTTCTAAAGCTAGCACCGCCACTGTGACCAGGTGTGTGCCATGAATCGTTTGATTCACCGACATAACGACGATAGGCGGTCCAAAATGGAGTTTCTGATCTGTCATCAAAGTCATTGATCATATAGCCCAAAATAGCTTCAGGGTCTGAGATGACTTCGTCTTTAAAAAAGAAAGACTCAATCTCTTCTGACTCGTTGACTATCTCCAAGCCTTTCGTATCGTCACCAATAACATAGACAGGCAGTTCTAGGCGTATGCCTTTTAATTGCTCGATAAAACGGCTATAGGTGCGCTCGCCATTATTCAATACATCCCAGCTAAGTACCACAGCTTGAATATCGCCATCTTCCTCTACACATTTCAACGCTTGCTTAAGCTCAATGCACTCAATAATGTCGATATCAACATCACTGCGCTCAAAATTAGGGATTGTTTTTGCTAGGTTCGTTGAAAGCTCTTGCAAAGTGGCTGGATCTTGCTCAATTAACAAGATACGAAGTAAAGGTAACATAGCAACTCTCATAAAAAATTTCACATTACTCAACAGCATAACGAAAGGATGGGAGCTTGTGAAATTAATACTTTGATATTTTTTGTCCCGATACAGATTATGCTTTTTTGCGTGTTAAACGCAGATAGTTGAAATTACATGTGCTTGCTGTAAAAGTAATCGCTCAAGTAAAAGGTTAATTGAGCACTGAGTGATAAAGCCACTTAAGCCAGATACAGATAAAAATAAGCCTGCTAGGGAGAATAAAACATGGCGTATGTTGCCAATTTCAAAGCTGTAGTCATCTCTACATTGTTTGCGTTTTGTACAAGCGCGGTTAATGCAGATGAAGTCTCAGAATCAAACAACAGTAAAAAGTCGATACCTGAAGCCACTAAATTTGTGACCCAGCATAAAGGCACCTTTAATGGTACAAAGCTGAAATACAAAGCTGTAGCCGGTGAAACTTATTTATTAAACAAAAACGAAGAGCCAACTGCTGCTATCTTTTCGTTTGATTACCTAGCTGCAGACGACAACAAAAATAGACCTGTTACATTTATCTGGAATGGTGGTCCGGGCTCATCGTCTAACTGGTTACATATGGGTGCTTATGGCCCGAAACGTGTCGTGGTACCAAGCGATGCAACGGCTCCTGGATTGGCTCCTTACGAATTAAAAGATGCGCCTGAGACGATTCTTGATGTGACTGATATGGTGTTTGTTGACCCTGTTGGCACAGGTTACTCGCGTGCATTAGGTGAAACTGAAAGCAAGTCCTTTTGGGGCTTGAATCAAGATGCAGCCTCTATTGCTGATTTTATTGCCCAGTGGCTAACAAAAGAAAATCGCTGGAATGCACCAATATTTTTATTGGGAGAGAGCTATGGGACAACTCGAGCAGCTGCTGTTTCTAAAGTACTTATGGATAAACACCTGATTAATGTAAATGGCATTATTTTTGTGTCGCAAGCTTTAGACTATCAAGGTTCAAGCCCTTATGTTGATGACAACATCATTTCTTACATCACCTACATACCCACACTTGCTGCAACTGCTTGGTATCATAAAAAAGTAGACACATCAGGAAATTTTGAAGCCTTTATAGATGCGAGCCGACAATTTGCAGTTGATGAATTACTACCAGCATTATTTAAGGGTAATGCCCTTAGTAAAGCTGACAGAACGCGAATTGTTGACGGTCTTCACCGTTATACAGGGCTAAGCAAACAATATATTGAGCAGGTTGATTTACGTATTAACGCCTTTAGATTCGCTAAAGAGTTATTGCGTGATGAGGGTGTCGCAGTAGGCTTGCTTGATGGACGCTATAAGCTTGATGAAAGAGACGATTTAACAGCGGCTCCTAAGCAAGATGCGTCTAAAGTGATAGGGCCTGCATATAAAGCGGCACTGATGAAATACATGCGTACAGATTTAAACGTACAGTGGAAAAGAAAATACTTAAACCCTGGCGACCCTGAGTTATCAGATAACTGGCGCTGGCGTACTGCTCCTGATGGACAAGGATGGGAGCCAAGATACGTCAATACCGCGCCAGATTTAAATTATGTGCTTCGCAGTAATCCGCAAATGAAAGTGATGGTTGCCTCAGGGTATTACGATATTGTCACGCCATTTTTTGATGCAGAATACACCTTAAACAGACACGGTATATACGCTGATAAAATTGACTATCACTATTATCACGGTGGTCACATGATGTATGTTCACGAACCAGCAAGAGTATCGTTGTTAAATGATACGCGAGAGTTTATTAAAAAGCAGGTGAGCCAAAACCAGCGATAATGGCTAGGATTATCGTGCCAAACCTTGTGTTTGGCACAATCTGCAAAATGAACTTACTGAGGTGATAGAAAAAGGTGAGCAACTTCACCTTAAAATTGTTCGTCTTAGAGTAGACTTTAACTACTCAGTCTTTTCCTTAAACTCACATAAGTCTTCGATAATACAGCTGCCGCATTTAGGCTTACGTGCAGTACACACATAGCGGCCATGCAGGATTAACCAGTGGTGTACATCGACCTTAAACTCTTTAGGTACCACTTTTTCTAGTTTTTGTTCTACAGCCACCACATCTTTACCCATAGCAAACTTAGTGCGGTTAGATACGCGGAAAATATGCGTATCGACAGCAATTGTTGGCCAGCCAAAGGCACAGTTTAAAACAACATTTGCAGTCTTTCTGCCAACACCCGGTAATGCTTCGAGCGCTTCACGATTTTCTGGTACTTCTGAGTTATGTTTATTGACCAGAATTTCACACATTTTATAGACATTATTGGCTTTAGAATTAAACAAGCCAATGGTCTTGATGTAATCGCGAAGGCCTTCAAGGCCTAAATCAAGAATCGCTTGAGGCGTGTTAGCAACAGGGAATAGCTTACGGGTTGCTTTATTAACACCCACATCTGTTGCTTGTGCTGATAAGGTAACCGCAACTAATAATTCAAAAGGGCTTGAGTATTCAAGCTCTGTTTCTGGGTGCGGGTTTTGCTCACGTAGACGAGATAAAATCTCATAGCGTTTTTCTTTATTCATGGTGGCGTAAAGCACGCAGTGACGGTGCGTGCTCTCCTTTAAGTTAAACTTGTTACTCGGGCTCTTGGACCTTTTTCTACTTCTGGAGTAACAACTTGCTTAGATTTTATTTGTGTATCAATGACATTTTTTGCAGCAATCAGTAAACCAAGTCCTAAAAAGGCACCCGGTGGTAAGATTGCTAATAAAAATTGGTTATCAAAACTAAATACTTCAATTCGAAGTGCTGCGGCCCATGGTCCTAATAATAAATCGGCACCATCAAACAGCGTACCTTGACCAATAAGCTCACGCATTGCCCCAAGCACCACTAAAACTAGCATAAAGCCAAGTCCCATCATCAGGCCGTCAAAGGCTGAAAGTGGCACTGTATTTTTAGAGGCAAATGCTTCTGCGCGACCGATAATGGCACAGTTGGTAACAATCAGTGGAATAAAAATCCCCAATGATTGATAAAGACCAAATGTATAGGCATTCATCATTAGCTGAACTATCGTTACAAAGCCTGCGATGATCATCACAAAAACAGGAATACGAATATCTTTAGGCACCCAGTTTCGCACAATCGATACGGTGACGTTAGAACCAACCAGTACTAATAACGTCGCTAAACCTAGGCCTAATGCATTGGTAATCGTAGAAGTAACGGCAAGTAGCGGGCATAAGCCTAATAACTGCACAAGGGCAGGGTTATTAGCCCACATACCATCTTTAAATAAGGTTTTAACTTGGCTCATTACTTGGCTCCTTGACAGATGTTTGGTGCAGCAAACAGATTATCAAATTCAGCTTGGGCAAACAGCACTGCTTGTTTTACTGAGCCGACAACGGCACGCGGTGTAATGGTTGCACCTGTAAATTGATCAAATTGGCCACCATCTTTTTTAACAGCCCAGCGGCTATCATCTTCACCCAGTACATTTTGGCCTTTGAAAAGGGTGATCCAGTCTGATTTTTTGACCTCAACTTTATCGCCAAGGCCCGGTGTTTCTTCGTGCTTAGTAACACGAACACCCGCTATTTCACCATTGGCAAAAACCGCCGTTAATAAGTTGATATCGCCACTATAACCACTTGGTGTTACATGGCGCATCACTAAAGCATACGGCTTGTTATCTTTGTAAGCGCGATAAATAACTTGCTCTGGGCGTGGACCTAAGCGCTCATCGGTGATCACGACACAATCTTTGTACAATTGATTGTCGTAATGATGGGCATCAAGTACTTGTTGCAGCTGCTCTGCAAGTTGTTGCTTTTCTTGCTCTTCAATACGCTCAGCAGTCAGGCTATGAGTCAGGGCCACAGTGCCTGTGGTAATGAGCGCAAATGCGGTAAGAATAGCGCCATTTTTAGTCATTGAGGAAAGGATCATTATTTCACTCCATGGCCGTAAGTACGTGGTTGCGTATAGTAATCAATTAAAGGCACTGCCATATTTAATAGCAATACACTAAATGCCACTGCATCAGGGTAACCACCAAAAGTACGAATTAAGTAAACAAGTAGACCAATTAACGCACCGTAAATTAAACGACCTCTATTTGTGGTTGATGCAGAAACAGGATCGGTAGCAATAAAGAATGCCCCTAACATGGTTGCACCACTGAATAAGTGAAATACCACGCCTGGCTCTGTGCCAGGAGCTGCAATATAACCAATACCACTGCACACGGCTAATGAGGCTAAAAAGCTAACAGGGATATGCCAATTAATGATTTTAGCTTTTAATAAATAAAGACCACCGACTAAAAAGCCGAGGTTAACCCAGCCCCAACCAAGGCCAAACCAGTCATTAAAAAGAGGCTTACTCATGCTCTCAGCCACCGTTAGGTGATGGGCGACATCTGTTTTAACGGTATCAAGCGGCGTTGCCATGGTTGTGCCATCAATCGCTACACGTAATTGATCAACACTAAAACCAGCGCTGGTAAAGCCATTGAAAATAACAGACAGCTGCTGTGAGAAGCTTATCGGAGATGCAAGTAAATCACTAACAGGTAACCAGCTGGTCATTTGCACCGGAAACGATACAAGTAGTAATACATAAGCTGCCATAGCAGGGTTAAATAAATTAAAGCCAAGGCCGCCATAAAGCTGCTTTACAATAACAATTGCAAACATACAGCCAATTACGATAATCCACCAAGGCGCTAAAGGGGGAATACTCAACGCTAGTAATACGCCTGTTAACCACGCACTACCATCACTGAGTGTTGGCCAAACTTTGCGTTTACGAAGTAGTAAAACAGCGGCTTCACAGGCGCTAACTGTAATTAGCGCGAGAACAAGCTGAATTAAAACAGCGCTACCAAAAAAGAAAACTTGCGCGATTAAGCCTGGAATACACGCAGCAATCACTGTCATCATCAATCGGCTTAATGATTTATGGCTATGATTATGCGGCGAACTCGCCATGGTTAGTTTCATGACTTATCGTTTCCTTCTTGTTGTAACTTTTTCGCTTTAGCTCTTGCAATGGCACGAGCGACCGCTGCTTTTTTCTTATCTTCGCTAGACTCAGGTTCATCAACCTGCGGTTTTGAATTAGCCTCATCGCTTGAAGCATCTTGTTGCTGTGATGAATCGTCACTCTGCGCCTGCTCTTTAGCGGCCTTTTTCGCTTTGGCTCGAGCTATGGCAGCTGCAACAGCGGCTTTTTTCTTATCTTCGCTAGATTCAGGAGCATCAGACTGCGGCTTGGCATCAGCCTCATCATTTGAATCATTTATTTGCTCTGAAGAATCGTCACTCTGTGCTTGCTCTTTAGCGGCTTTTTTTGCTTTGGCGCGAGCGATAGCGGCAGCAACGGCGGCTTTTTTCTTATCTTCGTTAGATTCAGGAGCGTCAGCTTGTGGCTGGGCATCTGCCTCAGCACTTGAATCATTAGTTTGCTGTGAAGAGTCGTCACTCTGCACTTGCTCTTTAGCTGCTTTTTTGGCTTTAGCACGGGCGATAGCAGCTGCAACAGCAGCTTTTTTGTCATCAACTGGCGCGCTATCTTCTTCAGCTTCAGTTTGATTCTCAGCAGCTTGTGCTGCTTTTTTCGCTTTAGCACGAGCGATTGCAGCAGCAACAGCGGCTTTTTTGTCATCGACAGGTGTTGCTTCTTCTTCAGCTTCAGTTTGATTTTCAGTAGCTTGTGCGGCTTTTTTCGCTTTGGCTCGAGCGATTGCAGCTGCAACAGCAGCTTTTTTGTCATCTTTTGGCGCAGCGTCAGTTTCAGCAGAAACGTTTTCTTCTGTAGCTTGTGCGGCTTTTTTTGCTTTAGCACGGGCGATAGCAGCAGCGACAGCTGATTTTTTATCATCTTTATCGACGCTTTCTTCACCTTGCTCTTGTGCTTTTTGCTCTTTGTATTTACGTGCTTGTTCTTTACGTGCTGCACGCTCTTTAGCTACTTCAGAGTTATCAGGCTCAAGCTCTGCACCTTGCTTTTTCGCTTTCGCACGGGCGATAGCAGCAGCGACAGCTGATTTACTGTCCTTATCATCAGATTTAGCTTTAACTCGGGCGAGTGCATCTGCCACTTTTTGTTTTTCGCCATCTGACTTAGCAGCAGGTTTACGTTTGTGGCGGTTTTGGCGCTCTTCTTGTTCGCGCTCTAAACGTTCTTTACGTGCTTCAAAACGTTCTTTTGCTCGCTCTGCTTTAATTTGCTCTGCTTGCTGCTCTTTTATTTCAGCTTTAGCAACGCGATAGTACTGCACCAAGGGGATTTCGCTAGGGCATACATAAGCACAGGCACCGCATTCGATACAATCGAATAAATTGTGCTCATTGAGTTTGTCGTATTCTTTAGACTTAGCAAACCATTGTAATTGCTGAGGTAACAAAGAAGCAGGGCAGGCGTCAGCACAGGCACTACAACGAATACAGGCTTTTTCCTCCCCTGGTTCTGCAAGCTCTTGGTGATCTGGGGCTAAAATACAGTTTGTGGTTTTAACGACACCAATGCGCACAGTTGGTAAGGTAAAGCCCATCATTGGACCGCCCATGACCACTCGTTGCTGTGGAACTGGCGAAAAGCCTTGGCAAACTAATAAATGTTTTATTTCGGTGCCTAGTAAAGCCCACACATTACCCTGTTTATGAATGGTGTTACCCGTTACTGTCACCACGCGTTCAATTAGAGGTTTACCTTCATTTACGGCTTGATTTACCGCAAACAAGGTACCAACATTTTGCACCAGCATACCAATATCGGCAGGAATACTGCCACTCGGGACTTCTTTGCCCGTAAGTAATTTAATTAGCTGTTTTTCACCGCCAGAAGGATAAACCGTTGGCACAGTTTGCACTATGATGCTGTCGTTATGTTGTGCTGCTTGTTTCATGGCAGCAATGGCATCGGGCTTATTATCTTCAATACCAATAATTGTCAGCTGTGGATTTAACAGCTGCTGCATTAATTCAATGCCAGCAATTATGCCATCGGCATGCTCGCGCATTAGCATATCATCAGCGGTGATATAAGGTTCACACTCAACGGCATTAACAATTAAAAGCTCAATGGCTTTTCGGGTATCTGCTTTTACATAAGTTGGGAAACCAGCGCCGCCCATACCTGCAATACCGCTTTGGTGAATGATATCTACAAGCTCATCATGGGAAAGTGCTTTTGCATCAGACACAGGGTGAAGCTCGCACCATTTATCTTCACCATCAGGTTCAATAATCACGCTAAGCTCAGGCAATGCTGATGGATGAGCAGATGGCATTGGGCAAATATCACTGATAAGTCCAGATGTTGGTGCGTGCACAGGCACAGACCAATTACCGCTTGGTTTAGTTAATGCTTGGCCTTTAAGTACCTGTTGGCCTTTTTCAACAATTAGTTTGCCGTTAGCACCAATGTGTTGTTTTAAAGATACAACAAGCTTATCTGGTAGTGGCAGTCTTGCAATTGCGTGTGTTGTTGATTGCAGCTTTTGACCCGGTGGGTGAATGCCCCCAGGTATAGACCACACTTTGCCTTGTTTAATTTGATCTATTAACTTTTCCATCTGTGCTCCTAATCTACCTGAGTCACAGGGATTGCGTTTAATTGCCATTTCCAAGTTTGTTTGGTTTCTTTTACAGGCAGCATATCAATACAGTCTACAGGGCACGGTTCAACACATAAGTCACAACCGGTACATTCATCGATTAATACAGTGTGCATTTGGCGGGTTGCGCCGACAATCGCATCAACAGGGCAGGCTTGGATACATTTGGTACAACCAATACATTCATCTTCACGAATATAGGCAACGGTTTTAACAGGATCTGCTTGCTCACCGCCAGCCAGCGGTTTTGCTTCAACACCCATTAAATCAGCGAGTTTTTTTACCGTGGCTTCGCCGCCTGGTGGGCATTTATTGATTTCGTCACCATTGGCGATCGCTTCAGCATATGGACGACAGCCAGGGTAGCCGCATTGGCCACATTGTGTTTGCGGTAAAATGGTATCAATTTGGTCAACAATAGGGTTGCTCTCAACGCGAAAACGCACGGCGGCAAAACCTAAAATTAAACCAAATATTAGCGCTAATGAACCTAACGCTATCAAAGCATAAAACAAGGTCATATTAAAACTTCACTAATCCTGTAAAACCCATAAAGGCCATCGACATCAGGCCTGCGGTGATCATAGCAATTGACGCACCTTTAAATGGTGCAGGGACGTCTGCAGCTGCCAAGCGTTCACGTAAAGCTGCAAATAAAACCAGTACAAGAGAAAAACCTACAGCTGCACCAAAACCATACACAGCAGATTGCAAGAACGAATGATCTTCTTTGATATTTAGTAGAGCAACACCTAACACGGCACAGTTGGTGGTAATAAGCGGTAAGAAAATCCCTAATAAGCGATAAAGTGTCGGGCTGGTTTTTCTTACGACCATTTCAGTAAATTGCACGACTACCGCTATCACTAGAATAAAGCTCATAGTACGTAAAAAGGCGATATCAAGTGGAATCAAAATATAATGATTCACTAGGTAACTCGTTACAGAAGCTAGTGTAAGCACAAAGGTTGTGGCTAAAGACATACCGATCGCGGTATCTAACTTACCTGATACACCCATAAAAGGGCATAAACCTAAGAACTGTACTAAAACAAAGTTGTTGACTAGCACGGTGCCAATCAATAACAAGACATATTCTGTCATGCGTGCCTCACGAGTTTAAAATCGGCACTATTATCCTTTTTTCTGGGGGCTGACACAACACATCAGGGACGAATAGCTAAAATTAACAAAGCTGTTTATGATTAAACTGTTAAAGCAAGGTTAATGAATAGAATAGGCCCAAAAAACGTGTGGTTTTTTGGGCCATGGGTAGGGGGCTTAAATGTCTTTTGGCTTTTCGATGTAATAGCCTTGTACGCCATCTAAACATAAAGTTTCAATGATATGTTTCTCTTCTTGGCTCTCAACACCTTCTGCAAAAACACTCACGCCAATACGGTGAGCAAGATCAACCATTAAGCGCATAAAATATTGATTATTTTTATCTTCTTCAAGGCCGCGGGTATAACTTGCATCCATTTTGATGAAATCAGGTTTTAAGTCTCTAAAGAATTTAAATGACGTTAAACCAACACCAAAACGCTCTACAGTGATACGCGCACCTACACGATGCACCATATCGATAAAGCGTTTACTTGCTTTAATATTTTGTTGTAAGCCAAACTCGCTCACTTCAAATATAAGCTTAGAGGCGATATTACTGTCTTTTAATAGGCGGCGCTCAAGCCAGATCACAAATTGATCATTATGGGCACTTGATGCAGTTACATTAATGCCAAAGAATTTCTCAGAAAAATTACGAGTCTTAATTTTGTCCAGAGTAGTATCGATAATCAATCGATCAATTTCCATTGCCATTTCTAGCTTTTCAGCCATAGCTAAAAATGAAGCCGTTGGTAATGTTTGGTTCTCAGCAGTTTTAAATCTTACTTGAATCTCAGCATAAGCTTTAACGCTCTTACCAACCGGCATAATATTTTGCATTACTAAATGTACACGTTTAGATTCAATAACTTCGTTAATCACTTTACGCCAGTTCTGGTTACCAAAACCTGCGCTAGCATTATTTACTAAGTCTGTTTCTCGTTGTACATGCCAAGCATTTGCTTGTTTTGACTGCGCCATACTCATTGCATTATCAACAACTGAAAGCAGCTCACCTAAAGGCTTACCTTTTTCATAACCAACGATACCTGTATTTGCTACAGAGCTTAATTCTTGGTTTTGTTGATATTGAGTGAAACGAGATTGTAGATTATCACCAAAGCGTTCAGCTTCTTTTAGTGGTGTGTTCGGTAAAACCACAGCAAAATCTGAGCTATTTAAACGAAAAACTTGGCTATTTGTGTACGTGCCACTGATATGTTTGATGATATCAGCAACACCTTTAACGTACTCGTCTCCTTTCTGGTAGCCACGGGTTTGGTTTATTGCTTGTAACTCACTGCAACGCACCATGGCAAGCGAACCAAAAGTGCTTTTATCTGAGTTTTCAATATTTTTCTCGTAATACTCAACAAACATGTTGCGGTTACCTAAGTTGGTTACAACATCTTTGTACGCTTCTTTTTTAATATTTAATGCGTTATTTTGAATATCATCATGTTTTGTCTGTAAAAAGTGAGACAAACGATTAAACGAAGGGATTAAATCTTTACTTAGCTTTTTAATTCGCGACGTGTCTATCGCTTGTTCAAGGTCGCCACCTACCTGATTCTGGTTAATGTATATATCAACAATATCAGCAATAGTGGTGCTGATTTTACGATTAAGTCGCTTAAACATGCTCTTCATAAAGAAAATAGGGAGAAGGGCAATAAGACCAGAAACTAAGATAACAACGAACATCGCCTGCTGCATTAAATTGGCAAGGCTTTGTGCATTAATAGTAAATTCAACTTTTATATCAGAAGCATTGTTAACAGCAAATTGCGGACGGATAGAATTAAATGAACTGTTAACCATCTCTGCTAGAAGCGGAAGCGACTCTGATGATTGAACTGCTACAAGGGTTTTACCAGCGTGATCACGAAGAGTAAAGCTTGAAAAGATACTCGCATCAGCAAATGTACGTTGGATTTTCTCTGCAGATAAGTCATCCATTGTTAAGTCGCTAATGTATGAATTAACGGTCAGTTGTGCTTTTTTTTGCGTATCACTCACTGAGCTATCAAAACTAAGAGCAACTAGATAGCCACCTAAAACGGTAAACAGTAACCAAGATATAAGTTGTATAAATATTAGTTTTTTAAAACCAGCCATTTTTCTTATCTTTTAAAAGCGAAAAGGAAGGAATCAATTCCTTGATTCATTGCTGTAATAATTTTGCATCATATTCTATAGCAAAGTATAGAAATTACTTAAAGTAGAGTAGATTATATGCGCTTTAAAGTCTAATACAATCGAAGAATAGTTGTAGATGAAAGTTTAATAGATTCTTGGAGTTGGCTCCCCCTCCCCGACTCGAACGGGGGACCTGCGGATTAACAGTCCGTCGCTCTAACCAACTGAGCTAAGGGGGAACTAAATAGAGTAGTGTGGTGCTATGATTTGGCTCCCCCTCCCCGACTCGAACGGGGGACCTGCGGATTAACAGTCCGTCGCTCTAACCAACTGAGCTAAGGGGGAACAATCATATTCATAAACTTGGCTCCCCCTCCCCGACTCGAACGGGGGACCTGCGGATTAACAGTCCGTCGCTCTAACCAACTGAGCTAAGGGGGAATCGTTTATGGCTGAAAAACTTGGCTCCCCCTCCCCGACTCGAACGGGGGACCTGCGGATTAACAGTCCGTCGCTCTAACCAACTGAGCTAAGGGGGAAGCGTCATGCCTTTCAACGGGGCGAAATATTAATGACAGCATTGCAAAGTGTCAACATAAAAACTTCATAAATTCAAAAAAGAAGCTTATTCGATGTTTTTATGTTCGATCTGAGCAAAATATGGCTTGAAATCATGTTGGATAGCGCCATTCAGTTAAAGTTTTATGTCGCTAAAACGCTATCATTGCATTTTTTTTGAGCAGGCTTGTGGTTTTAAACGTCAAAAAAGTATTAGTTAAGATGTTTTTTACAATTTAACGGAGAAAATAATTACTTATCTAGTATTTGTATTTATCACAAAACGACAGTACTGAATTTTTAAACATTGGTATGTTTGTAACTGTATCGAGTCGTATTTTTTAGCTGTATTTATCTCACAGAAACGATAGGTTTTTTTGCCAATAAATAAATATGGCAGTTTAACAAAGCTTAGCTGGTGTTTTTTTAATCATTTAAATCAGTTGTTTAGTTTTAAAAAAAGCTACTGCATCCTTGTTTGTTGTTTTCATTTTTGGTTCAGGCTGTAGAAATTTTTGCTGATTTCTATTGCGGAACAATTAAAAGGCTTAAAATAATACACTTCAGTCTTTAAGCTTAACTCAAAGATCGATAGCTGTTAAAAGCCTTTATATTTGCGGCTTACAGAGAGTTATCCACGATTTCTGTGGATAACTCTGTTTATGAAACTTTAAGAACAGCGTTGATGCCAGAAATATAGGGCGCTCTAGCAATTTCAAGTATTTAATTCAGTTTTTTTAAATCTAATTAAATCAGCAGGTTAATATTTTTACCTGAAGCCATGCTGAATTGATTAGTAAAATTATTTGTGACGATGAAACAACAGTATTTAGTGTGTAAAAAAACAGCGATATCTGCCTTTTAATTGTAATAAAGATATTAATGATGTTTGTATTTTGTTTTTTATAGGGGTTAGTCACTATTTATCAATGAAAGCATCAAAATAAGGAGTTTTATCTATCTCGTTTGTTTCTTTTAATAAAGCATAGCTTGCAAGCCGAGGATGCTTTAAACTTACAAGCTAAGATAAAGAGGCAAAATATTCTTATGAGCGTGACACCGCAGAGCAAATCTAAACCTGATCTTTTAAACTCTCCCATTCTGCCGACCTTAAAGAAAATGACCATTCCGATGATTTTTGGAATGATTACACTAATGATGTTTAATTTGGTAGATACCTTTTTCATCAGTTTACTTGGAACTGAACCTCTCGCTGCGGTGAGTTTTACGTTTCCCGTGACGTTTACCGTTATCAGCCTTGCTATCGGTTTAGGAATAGGCACTTCAGCAGTTATTGCAAAAGCACTTGGCAGCGACAAGCTAGACGAGGCGCGCTTTGATGCAAGTATGTCATTACTTGTCGCTGTTGTTATGGTGTTTTCTTTATCGGTTGTCGGTTATGTATTTATCGAACCTATTTTTAAATTACTTGGGGCTGGGGAGTTAGTACTGCCTTTGATCCATGATTACATGAGTGTGTGGTTTTTAGGCAGTGTGTTTTTAATTACCCCAATGGTCGGAAACTCTGTGCTACGTGCCAGTGGCGATACTAAAACACCGAGCATAGTAATGGGTGGGGCGGGGCTCATTAATGCCATTTTAGACCCTATGCTTATTTTTGGCTTTGGGCCTATCCCCGCTTTAGGAATTCAAGGTGCAGCCATCGCAAGTGTCATAGCTTGGGCAGTGGCAGTAATTATCATCCTTTATATTCTTGCTGTTAAGAATGGGTTGTTAAGTTTGCATGCTGGTTCGCAAACGCCATTGAGCTCAATTCGAAAAGTCCTAAAAATTGGTTTACCTGCGGCTGGCGCAAATATGTTAACGCCAATTGCAATGGCTGTCATGACAGCATTAGTGGCTAAACATGGTCCTGAAGCCGTCGCGGCGTTTGGTGTAGGAAGCCGAATTGAATCTATTGCAAGCCTTGTAGTACTTGCTTTGTCGATGACCTTGCCGCCATTTGTTAGTCAAAACTTTGGGGCGGGTAAGTTTGAACGTGTCAAAGAAGCCTACACAAAAACTTTAAAGTTTGTGATGATTTGGCAGTTCGCTATTTATATTTTACTGCTGTTAACCTCTGGTTTTATCGCTGATGTATTTGGTAAAGAGCAAGCAGTAATGGATGTGATTAAGCTATTCATTTATATTTTGCCGCTAAGTTATGGTCTGCAAGGAATAATTATCTTATCTAACTCTTCATTTAATGCCCTGCATAAGCCAATGAATGCACTGATTTTAAGTGTGGTTCGTCTGTTTGTTTTTTATGTACCTTTTGCTTATGTTGGCAGTGAAATTGCCGGTTTAAAAGGACTCTTTATTGGTGCAGCCATCGGTAATTTATTTACGGCAGTGGTAGCCTTTAAATGGTTCATCAAAGAAGTTGATGGGTTAAGTGAGTCATATATGAAGGAGTGTCATTCATGAGCGACCATTTCCAACTAGTTTCTAAATTTAAGCCAAGTGGTGACCAACCAACGGCAATAGCACAGTTAAAAGATGGCCTTGAGGCTGGGCTTGCTCATCAAACATTATTAGGGGCTACAGGGACGGGTAAAACCTTCACCATGGCCAATATTATTAATGATTTGAATCGCCCAACCATTATCATGGCACACAATAAAACACTCGCCGCACAGCTTTATGGCGAAATGAAAGAGTTTTTCCCGCATAACGCGGTTGAGTATTTTGTATCTTATTACGACTATTACCAGCCAGAAGCTTATGTTGTTGCCAGTGATACTTTTATAGAAAAAGATGCGTCTATCAATGAGCACATTGAGCAAATGCGCTTAAGTGCTACCAAAGCGCTTTTAGAAAGACGCGATACAATTATTGTGGCCTCGGTATCTGCTATTTATGGTTTGGGCGACCCTGACTCATATATGAAGATGATGCTATTGCTGAAGGTTGGTGAAACCGTCGATCAGCGCGATATGCTGCGTCGTCTTGCTGAGCTGCAATATACACGAAACGATATTGAATTTAGCCGTGGCACATACCGTGTTCGTGGTGAAGTAGTTGATATATTTCCTGCTGAATCTGACACTTATGCCGTTCGTGTGGAAATGTTTGACGATGAAATTGAGCGCTTAAGTATTTTTGATCCGCTAACTGGGGCTGTTGAGAAGCACATAGTACGCGCGACTATTTACCCGAAAACGCACTATGTAACACCCCGTGAAAAAATTCTCGATGCCATAGATAAAATTAAAGATGAGTTGAAAGATCGCCGAGCTCAATTACTCAGTGCCAACAAACTTATAGAAGAGCAACGTATTGCGCAGCGCACCCAGTACGATATTGAAATGATGACCGAGCTTGGTTATTGCTCAGGCATCGAAAACTACTCGCGTTACTTATCTGGTAGAACACCGGGCGATCCGCCGCCGACTTTACTTGACTACTTACCCGATGATGCATTGATGATTATTGATGAATCACACGTTACAGTGTCGCAAATTGGCGCTATGTACAAAGGTGACAGAAGCCGTAAAGAAAATCTTGTTGAGTATGGCTTTCGCTTGCCATCAGCATTAGATAACCGGCCATTACGTTTTGAAGAATTTGAAGCCATTGCGCCGCAAACTATTTATGTGTCGGCAACACCTGGTGACTTTGAGCTTGAGCGCTCATCAGGGGAGGTTGCCGAGCAGGTTATTCGTCCAACCGGGCTTATTGACCCAGAAATTGAAGTTCGCCCTGTGGGCACCCAGGTTGATGACTTACTCTCAGAAATCTATAAACGAGTTGAAGTGAACGAGCGGGTACTTGTAACCACTTTAACTAAGCGTATGGCAGAAGATTTAACCGATTATCTCAACGACCATGATGTAAAAGTGCGTTACTTGCACTCAGATATCGACACCGTTGAACGGGTCGAAATTATCCGCGATTTGCGTGCTGGTGTATTTGATGTGTTAGTGGGCATTAACTTATTACGAGAAGGTCTCGACATGCCAGAGGTTTCACTGGTTGCGATACTTGATGCTGATAAAGAAGGTTTCTTACGTTCTACTCGTTCGCTTATTCAAACCATAGGTCGTGCTGCTCGTCACTTAAATGGTAAAGCGATTTTGTATGGCGACCGCATTACTAATTCTATGCGACAAGCCATTGACGAAACAGATCGCCGCCGCGAAAAGCAACAAGCTTATAACCTTGAGCACGGTATTGAGCCGCAAGCACTGGTGAAAAGTATCACCGATATTATGGATCTGGGCGAAGAAGCAAGTCCTAAAGATAATCTTAAATTGGTGCGTAAAGAGTCTAAAAAAGTGCTCAGCGCAAAATATATTGCCAGCCAAATTAAAGCCCTTGAAGCGAAAATGCATGCCTACGCCAGCGACCTTGAATTTGAAAAAGCGGCTTCTGTGCGAGATGAGATTCACGAATTACAACAACAGTTAATTAACTAAAGATGATGACAAACGATTTTTCTGCCATTTTAAATGCATTAGCAGAGGCGCCACTTGCTGCTAATGAATTATGCCGTGTATTTCATGGTCGTGGCCACTCAGTGGCTGAGCTGAGCCACATTAATTTGGATTTTTATCCGCCCGCACTCTTTTTAGTTTCATATGAAGAAATAGATGAGCAGGTACTTGCGCAATTAACAGATACCCTATGGCAATGGGCGCAAGAGAACTCGCCTGAGCTTGTTACTGCATTGGTATACCAGCAACGTAGCGGGATTAATACCCGTAATGCGCTAATGTTTGGCGAATTACCACAAGAACACCTTGTCAGTGAAAATGGCATTAAGTTTAAAGTTGATTTACTGAGTCGCCAAAACACGGGAATTTTCCCTGATATGCGCCGTGGCAGAGAGTTTGTTCAAGCCAATAGTAAAAACGCAAAAGTGCTCAACCTGTTTTCATATACTTGTGGTTTTTCTGTTGCAGCAATGCAAGGTGGTGCTGACCAAGTTATAAATATGGATATGAATAAAGGTGTGCTTCGAACGGGTAAACAAAATCATCAGTTAAATGGTTTTGAGCAAGGTGTTAGTTATTTCCCGCACGATATTTTAAAGTCATTCGGTAAGCTAAAGAAATCTGCGCCCTATGAATTGATCATCGTTGATCCACCTAGCTTTCAAAAAGGCAGCTTTATATTGACCAAGGATTATCAAAAAATTCTGCGTCGTTTACCTGAGCTACTAAATGAACACACTCAATTACTACTGTGTGCGAATAGTCCTGAGCTTTCAGAGCAGGCGTTTAAAGATCTCATTAGCGATCATACGCAAGGGGCAATTAGCTTTGTTGAGCGACTCGCAGCTACCGATGGCTTTGTTGAAGTAGACAGTGATCGTAGTCTAAAAGCTTTAGTTTATAAAACAGCAAACTAATGGCACTGAGTAAACGACTATCAGCCATCGTTGATTTAGTTGATTCAGGTTATGACGAAATCTGGGACTGCTGCTGCGACCACGGTTTGTTAGGGATTGAGCTTTTACAGCAAGATAAAGCACAGTTAATACATTTCGTTGATATAGTGCCTGAGTTAATGCAGGCACTAAATGATAAACTAGAACGCTTTTGCAACGAAGAGCAACGCGGACGCTGGCAGGTGCATTGCCAAGATGTTGCAGCGATTACACCAGACCCACAAAAACGCCACCTAGTTATTATTGCAGGAGTAGGGGGAGAGCTGTTAGTACAGTTTTTAGCTAAGATTGTTAGCCAAAACCCAAATACTTACATCGACTTTATTGTTTGCCCTGTACATCACAGTTATCAAGTTCGCAGTTATTTACAAACACTACAATTAGGGCTCGTGTCTGAGCAGTTGGTTTGTGAAAATAAACGCTTTTACGAAATCATCGTAATGAGTGCGTCATCATCGCAGCTCATCACCCGCATTGGACAGCAAATGTGGCAACTAACAAGTAAAGAGCACCAAGCTTATTTAAAGCAATTATGTGCTCATTACCAACGCATGTTGAATCAAGACGCCGATTATTATCAGCCAGTGCTTGATCAATACAGTGCATTATTATCTTAATTAGAGCTAACTTAATTAAAGTTTATTAATCTCTTGTTTTACGTTGTAGCTTGAATCGGTGACAATGGCTTCGAGCGTTTGCACACGCTCTCTTAACTCTTGCAGCTCTTTTGTCACTTCTGCTACATGCTCGTTCGCTTCTTTTGAATTTTTTAAGGTGCGTGATTTGAATTCGAGATGCTTTTTATACATATCATAAATCACCCCAGATCCCACAGATATCAGCACAATTAACACCACCATGGTAGTACCTGACATACACTTCTCCTTCCATTTTTAGTCCCTAATAGAGTATAGGTTGTATTTAAAAATGCAATTTGCATTCTGTTACAAGGTGTTTCGTTTTAAAAACGGCTTGATACGGATAAAGCCAGTGACCAGCATGGTGCCTGCTATAACACACAGTGCGCCAACTAAGGTATTCGGCCCAATTTGTTCATCTAAAATTAGATTACCCCATATTATGCCAAATAGTGGAATCAAAAAGGTAACAGTCAGTGCTGAGGTTGGGCCAATATCATCAATCAAACGGAAAAACAGGATATATGCTACAGCAGTACACAGCACACCGAGTGCCACTACACCAAGCATAACTTCGTTACTTGGCATTTCTCTGGCAGGAATAATAAAAATAAGCGGGAGTACCATAATACTTGCCGCCCACATACTGCCATGGGCATTATCAAAAGCAGACAACTTTGGTGCATGTTTGGTGTAATGGGATGCAATGGCATAACTGAGTGAAGCACACAGCGCAGCAACAATTGCCGTAATGGCTTGGCTGTCGATAGTGAGACTATTTTGCCCCACTAAAATGGCCACGCCCGTTAAACCTAACAGCAAGCCAAGCAGCATACTTTTAGTGGGTTTAGTTTTGCTCCAAATAATACCGACGATGGCACCCCAAATTGGGGTTGTTGAGTTTAATATTGATAAGGTTGAAGCGTTAATTGTTTGTGCTGCATAAGCAAACAATAAAAAGGGAATGGCGGAATTAAGCGCACCAATAATGAAAAAATGCTTTTTGTGGGTCGCGAACGCAAGTTTCTTGCGTAAGTACAACGCAAAAATAAACAGTGTAATTGCTGCAAAGCCAACTCTTAACTCAATTAATACCGCAGGGCCTAAGCTATTCGCTGCCATGCGCATAAATAAGAAGGAAGCGCCCCAAATAGCAGCAAGGATGAATAAGCGTAATAAACTTGGCAATGACATGGTTTTACATTCTTAAATTATAAAACCTGAGCATATCAAATTTATGCCCCAATACTCGCCATTTTCGGACTATTAATCAGTTGATTGTGGAAGTTTTTTTTCGAAGTCAGATTTAACGATTTCTAATGCTGCTAAAACGTCCTCGGCAGGCACATCGTTTTGCTCTAAGAGCATAATGAGATCAACAGCGATTTTTATGTAGTCAGGAGCATTTTCTAAGTCACTGCTCATTTTGTAATTCCTTTTTTTTCGCAACTTGGCTGATTGCTACATCGATAGCCGTTTGTACGCGTTGCTCCATTTTTATTCGCTCTGTTTGTGGTAAATAAAATTCCATATCAACGTCATAGCGAATATAGCGAGCAGGTAATTGATTAAGTACGGTACAGCATAAATCCGCCATAATATCATCATTATACAACGAATCTAACTTGCGCTTAGCGATATCTTCAATAACAAGTTTTTCATAGTAATTGTGGATGTCATCATGCAATTTCATATACCAACAACCTAGTAGAAAAGTCATATTTAAGTGTATACCAAGCCTTAGAATAAATCGACAGCGGCTCTAAAAAGCTGACCATGAACATCAACCAAACGGCTTACATTTCGTTGATAGCCACCGCCCATGGCTGCAAAGAGTGGGATTTTTGCTTCCTTTGCTTGGCTTAATACTAAATGGTCACGTTGATACACGCCCTCTAAACTGACATGAAAGTGTCCTAACTCATCATCCGTTGCGATATCTGCGCCGGCGTTGTACAAAATGATATCAGGCTGGTGGAGTCTAATTGTTAAGGCTAATGCTTGATTTACTGTCTCAAGGTATTCAGCATCTGAGGTGCCATGCTCTAAAGCAAAGTCGTAATTTGATTGCTGCTTGATACGCGGAAAGTTTTGCTGGCAATGAATAGAGCAGCTAATTATTTGAGGGTGTGCTTGTGTTACTTCGGCTGTGCCATCACCTTGGTGAACGTCACAGTCAAAGATTAATACGGTATCGGCTTGTTCGCTCTCAATTAAGTGTGCTGCGGCTATTGCTAAGTCATTAAAAATACAAAAACCACTACCATAGCTCGTAAAAGCATGGTGATAATCGCCACTTAAGTTAAATGCAGCACCTTGTTGTAGTGCAAATTCAGCACCTTGAATACTTGCACCGACAGAATAAAGTGTTCGTTCGACTAAGGCTTCAGACCAAGGAAAACCCATTTTTTTTATCGCTTTGCTGTCAAGGCTACCTGTTATAAAAGCGTCGACATAATCAGGGTCATGGCATAGATCAAGCTGCGCGCGAGTGGCTTTTTGTGGGGTAATGAAGTGCTGCTCATCAATAAAGTCGCTAACAAGCTGCCTTAACATGCGATATTTTTCAATCGGAAAGCGGTGACGCTCAGGTAAAGCTAACGCTGAATAACTTGGGTGGTAGTAAAACATTATCTCAGCTGCTGTTTTTCTACTTGTTGAATTTTATCTTCAGTGGCTGAAATTGCTTTTCGACAGCGACCCAAACGAGCGTGTAAAGCTAAGATCTCTTTATTTATTTCAGTGGCCTTTGCTGGGCTAGCTGCATCAAGTTTAAGCTTTCTTTCTTCAATCATTAAAACTAAGCGGCGCTCAAACTCATGGTTTTGCTTGAGCTCATCGTAAAGTTCATGTGAAGACTGTATGATCTTTTTAACTGCTTGTTTATATATTTGTGGCTTGCTCTTGGGTTTAAAACTGTATTTGTTCTCTTTTGCCCACACAGGTGTTGATTTAATAACATTAAAAACAGCCTGAACTTGCTGTGCAATTCGCTCTAAAGCATATTGGTAAGCATGGCGATGTTCTGCTGGGGGCAGGTTAGCTAACTCTTCTTCTATTTCAGCTACATAATCTGCAAGTTTCATACTTTTAGTCGCAAATACTGCCTTATCAAACAAACTTGGTTGTGCCTGCATGTAGCGATTTTTAGCAAATAGGTTGCCGTTATCAAATTGGCTTGCTTGATGTTTAAGCCTAGATATTTGCTCGCATAGTTTGTCAAAAGCAGGAGAATGCATTTACAAATAAGCCTCATAGATTAACTTTAATGCTAACACTATAACCACAGTATTAAATACTGGGCGGATCATTTTACTACCAAATTTAATTGCTGAATGCGCACCTAACCAGGCACCTAACATCAAGAAAAAGCCCATTGTTATACCAAGCAAAAAGTTCACATGGCCCAGCGCAACAAAGGTGATCAATGAAATAAAGTTCGAAACAAAGTTCATTGAGCGAGCAAGCCCACAATTTAGCAATAAGCTCATCTTATATAATAGGCTATTTGAGGCAGTCCAAAAGGTGCCAGTACCAGGGCCTGCTAAACCATCAAAAAAACCAAGGCCAAGTCCTTGTAGCCATTGTTTAATTTTGGTTTTGCCATCAAGCTCAGGTAATTCGTTATGCTCAGTCGTACTTAAACTGCCAAAGAGACTGTAACAAGCCACTAAAATAATCACCACCGGTAGTAATTTATTTAAAAACTCAATACTCAAGTAATCTACAACTAATGTACCTACAAGTGCCCCTATGGCAGTTGCTAAAATAGACGCAGCCCAAAACCGGGGGTTAAATAACTTTTTCCGAAAATATGTCACACTTGCAGTTAATGAGCCAAAACTGGCTGCAAGTTTATTGGTCCCTAGAGTGAGATGCGGTGGTAAACCGGCTGTCAATAAGGCTGGTACAGTTAGCATGCCGCCACCGCCAGCAATGGCATCAATAAAGCCTGCAGCCAGCGCTACTGCGCAAAGGAGTGCCCATGTTGTTGGATCTAAAGCTAATTCAAACATTAATAATCAATTTGTCTTTTAAAGGGTGGCAAGGTATCGAGCATGGCTTTGCCATATCGTTTGGTCACTAAACGGCGATCAAGAATAATAATTCGTCCTTGATCATTCTCTTTTCGAAGTAGTCTACCACAGCTCTGTACTAATTTCTTTGCTGCATCAGGTACAGTAATAGACAAAAATGGATTCCCCCCCTTACTTTGCACAAATTCAGCCTGTGCTTCTTCTATTGGTGAGGTAGGCACCGCGAACGGAATCTTTGTAATGACGAGGTTTTCTAAGTATTTGCCCGGTAAATCTAGACCTTCTGATAGGCTTTGTGTGCCAAATAAGTAGCTTGCGCGACCTAAGTCAACATTCGCTTTATGCTTTTTCAATAATGCTTCTCGAGACATTTCACCCTGAACTAATACGTCAATTCCTTTGCTGCGCAGTGCTTTTACTACGTGATCCATCTGCCAATAAGAAGCAAACAAGACTAAATTAGCTTTTTTATCATCAAGAAACTTAGGTAATTGTTCAGCCAAGTGATCACTAAAGGCTTTATCTGTTGGCTCGATGTGGCTTGCAGGAATATGCAGTGTTGCTTGTTTAGGATAATCAAACGGCGAGGGAACTTTGATGTATTTGACGCCTTCTTCTTTGGCTAGGCCGCATTCATAAGCAAAATGATCAAATGAGCCAAGTGCAGTTAAAGTAGCTGAACAAAGCACAGCACCAGCACATTGATTCCATAATTTATCTTTTAAGTAATAGCCAACTTCAATAGGGCAATCACTGAGTAAGTGGTCGTGATGGTTCTTATACTCTAGGCGTTTGATCCATCGAGCATGGGGAATACCTTCGCCTTTTGTTGCATAACTAAACCACAATTTGTTTAATAACTCTAGACGGTTAATGTAATGACCACTTTCAGCCAAGATAGGATCAGCTACATAAGGTTTTATATCGCCATCGCTTACGTCTTGTACCAAGGTATCGTGCATTTTGTTTAGTGCTCTTAGAGCATCAAGAGTGGCATCGCTGATATCTTTTGCTTTAGCATGTAAAGATGCAGGGATCTCACCGTGCTCAAAACGATAGGTATCATCACTGTTGTAGCTAAAATCCGCATTATCAAGAATATCACGTACGACTTTTAAGTTTTTTGCAGCATCATTGATACTGTCACTCAGCTTAAAATTTTGCCCAATTGCTTTTTGTCCTACTAATACATTTGCCATTTTACCAGCGAATTTAACAAGCTTGTCGAGCCAATCTATGGTGCCTTTGATTGTTGCTGCTGCAGATGAGAAGTCTCGGGTGATGTGAGCTAAATGGTGCGCTTCGTCAATTACGTAAATAGTATCGTCAGGCTCAGGAAGAATCTTACCACCACCGAGGTCTAGATCAGCCAGCAGTAAAGAATGGTTGATCACCAACACATCCATTTGCATAAGACGCTGACGCGCCATATGAAAAGGGCACAGCTGATGAGCACGCATTTGTCGTTGGCATGAGTGCTTATCACAGGCTATTAAATTCCAAACTTTATCGGGGATAGTATCAGCCCAACTATCGCGATCACCTTGCCATTGCTTTTTTGAGTAAGCATCATAAAGTTGCTTTAAGCATTTGGTTTCCATATCTGAGAGCGGCGATGATAGGGTCGGCATAAACTCCATTTGCGTTTGGCTATCGCCATTTACTGCAGCACTGAGTTTTTGCGCACATATATAGCGCTGTCGTCCTTTCACTAAATCAAACTTAATATCAAGGCCAGAGTGTTCTTTAAAAAACGGCAGTTCTTTATTAATTAACTGCTCTTGTAGGGCAACGGTGGCCGTCGAAATCACTAATTTCTTTTTTTTGGCCATCGCCAAAGGCATTGCACCTAAACAATAAGCCAGCGACTTGCCGGTTCCTGTACCAGCTTCAATAACACAGATGCGTTGGCTTTTATGGTACTCGCCAGCCAGCGTTTTTGCTATTTCGGCAACTAAATAGTTTTGACTACTTCTAGGGCGGTAATCGGTGAGGTTATCAGCAACATGCTTATGAATTTGCCGAATTGTTTTTTTTAAAGAGTCAGAAAGCATGCCCAGATAACCTAAAGTATGTATATAATTACAGTAATTAATTTTAGAGATTTAACTGGGCAACTACAAGCGACTTGTTACTTTAATTAGCTAATCCACTTAGCTTTGTTTAACTAAAATGCCTAAATTTCCGAAAAAAGGTCTAATAACATGCAGTTAGTTTCTGGCTTTATTCTTTCCACCCAATGCTATGATAGCGCTAAAGGCATTTCTATTGTGGTGTGGATATTATCTCAGCAGGGGCCTGTAAAGCTAATTAGCTCTTTACAACACGCTGTGTTTTTTATTAATAAATCACAATTAGACGCTGCAACAAGCGTGTTCAACGAGTATGGGATCATCTGCGAAATTAAGCATGTGAAGCTTAAAAGCTTCATGCAGCAACAAGTGGTTTCTTGTTATTTCTCTTCATTGAAACATTATTACAACGCAGCTAAACGACTCAAAGCACAGCATATAAAAGTCTATGAAGATGATATCCGCCCAGTCGATAGGTTTTTAATGGAGCGTTTTATCAGAGGATCTGTTTGGGCCAAAGGTCGTTTAATTAAAAGCCACCCATATCCAGTATTAACTGATGCTAAATTCAAAAAAAATAGCGAGTTTACGCCTCGATTCTCAAGCTTGTCACTCGATATTGAATGTAATGGTGAGGGAGTACTATTTTCAGTTGGCTTAGTGGGCGAAAACATCGATATGGTGTTAATGATAGGACAGCCACAAGATACCAGTGAACTGCCATTTAGCATTCAATGGTGTGTTGATGAAATTGATTTACTAGACCACCTTTGCTCGCTTATTCAAACTATAGATCCAGATGTGATTATAGGTTGGAATGTCATTGAGTTTGATTTTACTGTATTACATGCACGTGCTGAAGCGCTTGGGGTTGAGTTACCTTTAGGGCGCAATAAAGAAAAAATGCAGTTGAGAGTTGGTAGCTTTACCCGCTTAACTATACCTGGTCGGGTTGTGATTGATGGTATCGATACCTTAAAAAATGCAACCTATCATTACGATAACTTCAGTCTTGCCAATGTAGCAAGCATTGAGCTTGGCGAAGATAAACTGATTAGCACCGACGACCGTCTTGCTGAGATCATTCGTCAGTTTAATGAAGATAAACTTTCACTTGCGAGTTACAACAGACAAGATTGCATTTTAGTACTGCGTATTTTTGAAAAGCTTAGGTTACTCGATTTTGCAGTTGTACGAAGTCAGTTAACAGGTTTAGAGCTTGAAAGAATGGGGGGATCTGTTGCCGCTTTCACTAACCTCTACCTACCTTTATTACATAGAAGTGGCTATGTAGCTCCCAATTTGGGGGATCATGGCCTAACATTCGACAGCCCCGGTGGCTATGTTATGCCATCACAACCAGGGCTTTATAGAAATATACTCGTGCTCGATTACAAAAGCCTGTATCCATCGATAATGAGAACATTTTGTATAGATCCACTTGGCTTGATTGAGGGTTTAAAAAGCCCAGAAAATGCAATAGAGGGTTTTAATCAAGCGCTATTTTCACGAACCGAACATCATTTACCTGAACTGATTCGAGAGCTCGCTGCTAAAAGACAGGTCGCCAAAGATAATGACCAACCTATGCTCTCGCAGGCGATTAAGATCATTATGAATAGTTTATATGGAGTGTTAGGTTCAAAAGGGTGCCGTTTTTATGATCCACGCTTGTCTAGTTCAATCACTCTGCGTGGTCATGAAATAATGCAAACTACCAAGCAGTGGATTGAAGAATGGGGCTATGAAGTAATTTATGGAGATACTGACTCGACATTTGTGAAATTAGTTGATGAGCTGAATCCTCAAGACTGTAATGAAATCGGTACGGAACTGGCAAGAAAAATAAACATACGTTGGCAGCACGAGTTACAACAACATTATAAAATAGACAGTTTTTTAGAAATTGAGTTCGAAATCCACTATAGCCCTTTTTTTATGCCCACGATTAGAGGAAAAACAACGGGTTCTAAAAAGCGATATGTCGGAAATGTGGTTAAAGATGGAATTAGCGAACTTGTTTTTAAAGGAATGGAAACAGTCAGAAGTGATTGGACTGAATTGGCTCATCAATTTCAAAGAGAGCTTTTCAAAATTTTATTTAGTGAACAGAATAGCCAGGATTTAATAATCCAAGCATTTGATAATTATGTCAAAAAGCTTTATGCAGGTGAATTTGACTCAATGTTAGTCTACCGTAAACGATTAGGGCAGCATTTGACAGACTATCAAAAAAATATCCCTCCTCATGTTAAAGCAGCTAAGCAATATATAGTTAAAAATCCTACTGTTAGCTTCAAGCGTGGGCAAATAATTGAATATGTGTACACCGATTGTGGCGCTGAGTACTACACAGGTAAACATCATTACGATTATGGTGTTTATGTTAATAAGCAATTGTTGCCAATAGCTGAAATGATAGTTGCAGATTTGGGTACTATTATTTCATTTGGAAATAATAAGCAAATTCGAATGTTTTAAGGTCTGAATATTGCTTTTTGTCCCTATTTCTAAGGGTTTTGGCTATGGATGTCTTTGTACGAATTTTGCGCGATAGATTAAAGTTTGGTTTCATTTGTGGTTTTTTATTAATTTTTTATAAACAAATGTCTGGATATTTTGTTTAATTTGTTTATTATTTGTTGGTCGCAGTCCTGATGTGATAACAAATAATAAACAAGCTTATGCTAAATATAGCCACAATATAGTGGTCCAGGGAGAATCAAATGTTAAATAAAAAAGTTTCTAAAGCAGTTCGCTTAGCGATTGCTTTTGGTGCTGCATCAACAGCTGCATTTTCTGCATCGACTGTTGCAGCTGAAGACGACAGTGCAGAGAAAGTTGAACGCATTCAAGTAACAGGTTCACGCATCAAGCGTACTGACCTTGAAGGTGCATCACCTGTAATCAGCATCACATCTGCTGATATCAAAATGGAAGGTGATTTCACTGTAGCTGACGCTCTTCGTTCAAGTTCATTGAACTCATTCGGCTCATTCTCAGAGCGTTCAGGTAGCTCTGCTCAGTCTCAAGCAACTATTA
>NZ_JAKGBG010000022.1:0-66945 GCF_021532595.1 Pseudoalteromonas sp. OFAV1 | reverse complement strand
TGATAGCTGATAGCTGATAGCTGATAGCTGATAGCTGATAGCTGATAGCTGATAGCTGATAGCTGATAGCTGATAGCTGATAGCTGATAGCTGATAGCTGATAGCTGATAGCTGATAGCTGATAGCTTTTACTTGGAGGTTCTATGTCTGATTTAGTTTTTTCTGATTCGTTTATCGACGGTGACTTTTATTCTACGAGCCAGCGTTTTAGTGTAGATAACCCTGCAACCGCAGAGGCGATTACTCAGGTCTCTAATATTGATGAAGCAGGGGTTGAACTGGCTATAAAAAGTGCTGACGAGGCATTTAGTAAGCTAAAGCAAACAACAGCAACCGAGCGCAGTGAAACGTTGCGCCGTTGGTACGACTTAGTCATTGAGCACAAGCAACAACTTGCTGAATTGATGACTAAAGAGCAGGGTAAGCCTTTAAAAGAAGCCTTGGGCGAAGTGGAATACGGTGCAGGCTTTATTAAATGGTTTAGTGAAGAGGCAAAGCGTAGTTATGGCGACACAATTCCTGCTACTGATAGCAAACATCGTTTAACAACGATAAAGCAGCCAATCGGTGTAGTGGCTGGTATTACACCTTGGAATTTCCCGATTGCCATGATCACCCGTAAAGTGGCACCTGCCTATGCAGCGGGTTGTAGTTTTGTGATTAAACCTTCGGAGCATACGCCATTATGCGCTATTGCCTTAGCCTACCTTGCAGATAAAGCAGGTTTTGTAAAAGGAGCGCTGAACGTAGTGATCTCTGAAAACGCAAAAATGGTGGGTGAGATCATGACTGAATCTGAGCGTGTGCGTAAGTTCACATTCACTGGCTCAACTGGGGTCGGTAAGCAGTTACTAGCTCAGTGCGCTTCAACAATTAAACAAACGTCTATGGAACTTGGCGGCAATGCCCCATTCATTATTTTTGAAAATGCTGACTTAGATGAAGCGGTTGCTGGCTTAATGGGGGCTAAATTCAGAAACGCAGGGCAAACTTGTGTTGCCGCTAACCGAATTTTTGTTCAGCGCTCAGTGCTTGAAACGGTGCTCGAAAAACTCACTGACAAAGTAGCTGAGTTAAAGGTTGGCAATGGTCTTGATGACGGGGTGGATATTGGCCCATTAATTTACCCTAAAGCAAAAGAAAAAGTGCAAACACTTGTGCAAGATGCAGTTGATAAAGGGGCGTCGTTGATCGGTGATAACAGCGAGCTTGAAGGTAGCTTCCAAGCACCATTAATTTTAACTGATGTTACTCCAGAGATGGATATTTATCATGATGAAGTGTTTGGCCCAGTTGTGAGCATAATCACCTTTGATGACGAGCAAGAAGTACTTCAACTTGCTAACGACGTACCTTACGGTTTAGCCGCATATTTTTATAGTGAAAACATCAAGCAGGTTTATCGCGTAAGCGAAGCACTTGAATACGGCATGATAGGTATTAACGAAGGTCTCATCTCAAACCCAGTAGCGCCGTTTGGCGGTGTTAAACAGTCAGGCTTAGGTCGAGAAGGCGGTCACCAAGGTCTAGATGAGTACCTAGAAGAGAAGTATCTTTGTGTTAAAATTTAAGCCATCAGACTGATAACTAAGTCCTTGCGCGTGAAATAAATTTCACGCCTACATTAAAGAGAACTAATCGCACAAAGAGGATAAGAGGCGCTACGCTTTAGAGGAAGTAAAAAAATGATCTTTTGGTTTCCTCGTTCTTTTCTCATTCAATTCTCTTTGTGCAAAATATATTGAACCACAGAGGGCACAGAGGCGCTGCGCGCTACACAGAGAAAACCAAATTATCACAAAGAGATTATGAGACGCTTCGCTTAAGAGGTAATATTCTTTTGGTTTCCTCGTTCTTTTTTCATTCTCTCCTCTTTGTGCAATTACTTTCGCGTGAAATAAATTTCACGCCTACATTAAAGAGAACTAATCGCACAAAGAGGATAAGAGGCGCTACGCTTTAGAGGAAGTAAAAAAAATGATCTTTTGGTTTCCTCATTCTTTTCTCATTCACTTCTCTTTGTGCAAAATAAATTGAACCACAACACAGATTACACGGAGGCGCTGCGCGCTACACAGAGAAATCAGTGATCACATAGATATTATGAGGCGCTACGCTTAATAGAAACATCTCTCTTTCTTTTCCTCTGTGCTCTCTATGGCCTCTGTGGTTAGAAAAAGATCTTTAATTCACAAAGAGAGTAAGAGGCGCTTCGCTTAAGAGATAAATATTTCTTTGTTTTACTCATTCACTTCTCTTTGTGCAAAAACATTTAAACTACAAACAACACAGTTCCCCTTCAAACTTGCCAGCTTACGGCCTAAAGCTATCAACTCCTCACCTTTATTTTCATAAAATGATAGCGCTGTCATTTTAGTTTTTATATGATAGGAACGAATTATTAACAAAAATGAAAAATAGTACGCAGAAATACCGTACACTCAGGGCATAAACGAGGAGAAAGTAATGGATTTTAAGAAGTCACTATTCGCGGTAATGCTAGCGACTGCGCCTTTAATGGCAAGTGCAGCATTAACTCAATCGCAAGTTGATCAGTTTGCGAAAGGCACCGAACTGCTGTTTTCGGTTGAAGATAACTTTCGTAATAAAGATGCGGGCTTTTTAGGAAAAATTACCCTTAATAATGGCTCTAATGTGGCGTTGCCTGCGGGCGAAAGTGACTGGCAGCTTTATATTCACTCAGTTCGTAAAATCTCAACTGAGCATGTCGCGGGCCTAAATATTGAACATGTTAATGGCGATTTACATCGCATCGTACCAACGAGCTCATTTAAAGGTTTAGCCGCAGGTGAAAGCTTGGAGCTGCCATTTGATGCACAAGTTTGGATTGTTGCTTACAGTGACTTTATGCCACGGGCATTTTTTGTTTCGGGTAAGAATAAACCTGCCGTATTTGCCAACACTGACACTGAAGACTTTAAACAGTTTGTTACACCATTTACCCGCGAAAACCAGTTACGTCGTTACAATGAACCAAAAGATTTATCGGTTTTAGCAACGGCAAAAGTACGCTACGAACGAAATAACGCTGATAAGGTGTCGGTTAGTAAAGACGATGCCTTAAAGCGTATTATTCCGAAGCCTCGTAAAATTGAGTTTAATCGTGGTAGCGCAACACTTAATAATAATTGGCAAATTAGTTATCAAGGTCAGCTTAAACACGAAGTTATGGTGTTTATGCAAGACTTACAGGATGACTACGGCATTAGCCTTAAAGCACAGCCTGATCACATCAATATTGGCAAAGACAAAGTTATTCGCTTAAAAGTTGACCCTAAACTCAATAATGCAAAAGCTGAAAGCTATACCCTTGAGATTGACGATGAAGTTATCACCATCGTAGGTAGCGATAACGCCGGTGTGTTTTATGCTATGCAAAGCTTATTGAACCTCATTCCTGCAAACAGCCAAGGCAGTGCCAGTTTACCGCAGTTGGAACTTGAAGACTCACCACGCTATGGCTGGCGTGGCATGCATTACGATAATGGCCGTAACTATCATGGCAAAGAGGCAATGTTCAAGTTAGTTGAGCAAATGGCACGCTATAAAATGAATAAGCTACACTGGCACTTTTCAGAAGATGAAGGCTGGCGACTTGAGATCCCAGGCTTACCTGAGCTCACTAATGTTGGCGGTTATCGCTGCTTTGATTTAGAAGAGCGCGAGTGTTTATTAACTCAGCTTGGCACTGGGCCATTTAAATCGGGCTCAGGTAATGGTTATTTGAAACGTGATGAGTTTGTTGAGCTATTAAAGTTTGCGAAAGACCGCCACATTCAAATCATCCCTGAAGTTGAAGGCCCTGGCCATGCGCGTGCCTCAATCAAAGCGATGGAAGCGCGTTATCACAACATGTTAGAAGAAGCTGAGAAAGCCGCTAAAAACAACATTAAAACGCGCTCGGCAAACAAAGAAATTCAACACATAGATATGGGGCCAGCAACGCAATATTTGCTTACTGATCCAAAAGATACCTCTGTGTACATGACGGTACAAAACTACAAAGATAACTCAATGAATGTGTGTATGGACTCAACCTACGCATTTTTAGATAAAGTAACTTATGAACTTCAGCAGATGTATCGCGAAGCAGGTGTGCAGTTAAAGAACCTGCATATTGGTGGTGATGAAGTCGGAGCAGGTTCGTGGATAGGCTCGCCAATCTGTCAGGCGTTATTTGCTGATCCTAATAACGGTGTAGCTGGCCCCGCTGATTTAAAACCTTATTTCACACAACGTGTTGCAACCTTACTTGAAAAACGCGGTATTTCTCCTGGTATTTGGGAAGATGGCATCATGTATGACCGTGAAAACCCATTTAAACGTGATGAGTTCCCTAATAAAACCTTTACCGTAAATACTTGGGATAACATTTGGGAATGGGGCGTTGCCGATAGAGCATACCGCCTAGCAAATGCCGGTTATCAAGTGGTGTTATCACACGGTACGCATTTGTACTTTGACCACCCATACGAAGCAAGTCCTGAAGAGCGTGGTTATTACTGGGCCACTCGTTACACAGATACTAAAAAAGCCTTTAATTATATGCCTGACGACGTGTATGCCAATGCCGATTACACCCGTACTCGTGAGCCAATCGTTAATTTAGAAGCGTTGGTGGGCCGCCCATTACCTAAACTTGAAAAGCCTGAAAATATTCTAGGTATGCAAGGTCAGGTATGGTCAGAAACAATCCGTACTGAAGAGCAAGTATTAGCAATGATCTTCCCGCGTATTTTGTCAGTGGCAGAGCGCGCATGGCACAAAGCTGATTGGGAAGGCGAAAGTGTCGATAGTAAAAAACAAGCAAAAGACTGGGCTGAGTTCTCAAGTGCTGTAGGCTTAAAAGAGCTTGATAAGTTAGCCAAAGATGGCATCAATCTGCATTTACCGGTACCGGGCGGTGTGATTGAAAATGGTAAGTTGTATGCCAATAGCGCATTTGCTTATTTGAGCATTGAATACAGCCTAGACAACGGCCAAAGCTGGCAAATTTACGTTGAGCCAGTAAAGGTTGATAATAATGCAAAAGTTGCTTTACGCACCCGCTTGAACGCACAGCAAACCAGCCGCGTAACAGTTGTTGGTGAATAATGTTTTTGCGATAAATAAATGTGACGCTTACAGAAAAACGTAGGCGTCATTTTTTGTTTTCCTCATTCTTTTCTCATTCACTTCTCTTTGTGGAAAAATTATTGAACCACAGAGTGCACAGAGGCGCTGCGCGCTACACAGAGAAACCAAATGATCACAAAGAGGATAAGAGGGCGCTACGCATAAGAGAAAGTAATGCTTTGGCTTTCTCATTCTCTTCTCGTTATCTTCTCTTTGTGCGAAAAATTATTGAACCACTGATTGCGCAGAGGTGCTGCGCGCTACACAGAGAAAACCAAATGTTCACAAAGAGGATAAGAGAGCGCTGCGCTTAAGAGAAAGTAATGTTTAGGTTTTCTCATTCTCTTCTCGTTATCTTCTCTTAGTGCATATTGTGCAAAAACATATTTGAACCACAGAGAACATTGAGGCGCTGCGCGCTACACAGAGAAAACCAAATGATCACAAAGAGGATAAGAGAGCGCTACGCTTAAGAGAAAGTAATGTTTAGGTTTTCTCATTCTCTTCTCGTTCACTTCTCTTTGTGCAAAAAAATTATTGAACCACTGATTGCGCAGAGGTGCTGCGCGCTACACAGAGAAAACCAAATTATTACAAAGAGGATAAGAGAGCGCTGCGCTTAAGAGAAAGTAATGTTTAGGTTTACTCATTCTCTTCTCATTCACTTCTCTTTGCGCAAAAAATTATTGAACCACAAAGTAAACATAGGCGCTGCGCGCTACACAGAGAAAACCAAATGATCACAAAGAGGATAAGAGAGCGCTACGCTTAAGAGAAAGTAATGTTTAGGTTTTCTCATTCTCTTCTCATTCACTTCTCTTTGTGAATAAACCTTCGAGCGAAATAAATTTCATGGGTACGGTATCTAAATAAGTATGTCAGCGCTGTCATTTTTGTTGCGATAGTGTTATAAATATTTAATATCTCTTTTATATAATCATCTGAATGAACAGTATTGCAGAATCGCTGTGTGCTGTGAGTGGGAAATGTTATGTCAGAAACGAATAAACAGAGCAGTATTGTGCCTATGGCGATTGTGGCCACGCTGTTTTTTATACTGGGTTTTGCTACATGGTTAAATGGCTCATTGATGCCGTTTTTACAGCAAGTTTTGCAGCTTTCACCGTTTCAGGCATCGCTGATTATTTTCTCGTTTTATATCGCCGTGACTTTTACGGCTCTACCTTCAGCAATGATCATCAGAAAGGTAGGCTATAAAAACGGTATGGCGCTGGGTATGGCGACCATGATGGTGGCAGGTTTACTGTTTATTCCTGCTGCAAAAACGCAAATTTTTGCACTATTTTTATTTGCACAGCTTGTGATGGGGGCAGGGCAAACATTGCTACAAACAGCGGTTAACCCATACGTAGTCAGAATCGGCCCTGAAGAATCAGCCGCGGCTCGCGTCAGTATTATGGGTATATTAAATAAAGGTGCGGGTGTTGTTGCTCCAATCGTGTTTACCGCACTGATACTCAGTGATTTTAAAGGCTTTGTAGGTAAAGAGCTTAGCCAAACTGATATTGATGCTATGGCAAATGGTTTAATATTACCGTATTTAGGGATGGCAATTTTTATTGGTATACTTGGTTTTGCGGTTACTAAAATGCCATTGCCAGAGTTGATCGATGATTCTGATGAACAAAAACCGGGGCAAGTAAAAGAAGCGCTGAGCCATCCAAGTCTTGCATTAGGCATTGTGGCACTTTTTGTTTATGTGGCCGTTGAAGTAATTGCAGGTGATACGATTGGTAGCTTTGCGTTGTCATTAGGTGTTGAAAAATATAGTGTAATGACGTCATACACTATGGGTTGTATGGTGCTAGGTTACTTTTTAGGGGTGTTACTTATCCCACGCGTGTTATCACAGCAAGCAGCGTTGACTATTTCTGCTGTATTAGGTTGTGTGTTAACTCTAGCGATTGTTACTGGTAATAATGAAACTGTATTTATATCAACACTGTTTGGCCTAAAATCGGTACTGCCTGATACACTATTGCTCATTGCTGTGCTAGGCTTTGCTAACGCCATTGTATGGCCTGCAGTTTGGCCGTTAGCATTATCTGGTTTAGGCAAGCTAACTAGTGTAGGCTCAGGTCTACTTATAATGGGCATAGCTGGTGGCGCATTCGGCCCGTTATTTTGGGGCTTGGCAAGTGGCGGCGTAAAAAGCGCAGAAGCACAACAAATGGCTTATATTGTAATGTTGCCTTGTTATTTATTCATACTTTTCTATGCTGTTAAAGGTCACAAGATGAAAAGTTGGAAGTAATTATGGGTTTGAGGTTAGGTGTAAAGTGCACTGCCTTGAACTTTGAAAAGCATTTCTAGTAAATAGAAATAATCCCGTGTGTAATGCCACCGAAAGGTGGCATTTTTTTGCCTGCAGTTTAAGAGCCGCGCTACACAGAGAAAATCAAATTATCACAAAGAGGATAAGAGAGCGCTTCGCTTAAGAGAAAGTAATATTGTGGTTTCCTCATTCTCTTCTCATTCATTTCTCATTCATTTCTCTTTGTGCAAAAGAAATATTGAACCACAAACAACCCCGAACAGCCAAAGCTGACGGCTTTTAGAATTGAAAATAGGCGTTAAAGATAAAACTTAATAATGAAATTAAAATAGAAAATAAGAGAATTTAAAAAGGGGGAGAAGTGGGGCGACTGATGGGGCTTGAACCCACGACAACCGGAATCACAATCCGGGGCTCTACCAACTGAGCTACAGCCGCCACTGAGATACACCTCGTTTGGTGTGGCGCGCATATTACATAATTAAGTTTAGCTTGTGAAGCCCTAAATTGAAAAAAGTAGAAAAAACTTACTTACCTCAGAAAATTCAGAATTGCCACCTTGGTCAGCGGGCGTTCAGTTTTGCAGATTAGACTTGCGTTTTTTGTAATTAGGCAAATACTCATTTCTTAGTTTTGCGCGTAATTTAATGATTTTTTAACCAAAGATCATATATAATTTGTACAGCGTTATGCTAAAAATGAACTTCAGGAGAGAACATGGATACAATAATGAACTGGATCAACGAGAATTCAGGTTTAATCATACATTACGCCGTTCAGGCGGTTCTAGCGCTAATCATTTTCTTCATCGGTGGTCGCATCGCTAAATTCTGCGAAGGCTTAACCGAAAAAGCATTTGATAAAAAGAAAGTAGATAAAGCTGTAGGTTCATTTGTTGCTAGCATTGTCTATGCAATTGTATTTGCTGCAACAATCTTAATGGCACTATCTCAATTAGGTATTGAGACAACGTCATTCATTGCTATCTTAGGTGCGGCTGGTTTAGCAGTAGGTTTAGCATTGCAAGGTTCACTGTCTAACTTTGCATCAGGTGTTTTAATCATTTTACTTCGCCCATTCAAATCAGGTGACTATGTAGAAGCTGGCGGTAAAGCTGGCACAGTTAAGAAAATCGAAATTTTCTCTACAGAATTGCGTACACCTGATAACAAAGTAATTATCATGCCTAACTCATCAATTATGGGCAGCCCAATTACCAATTTCTCTCGTGAATCAACTCGTCGTATCGATTTAGTAATCGGTGTTGGTTACGATGCAGACTTAAAAGAAGCAAAAGCAGTTCTTAAATCAGTGTTAGATAAAGAAGAGCGCTTATTAAAAGACCCAGCATACACAGTAGCTGTATCTGAACTTGCAGATTCAAGCGTAAACTTTGTCGTTCGCCCATGGGTTAACTCAGCTGATTACTGGCCAACGTATTTCGATCTAATGGAAAACATTAAGATCGCATTAGATGATGCCAACATCACCATCCCATTCCCGCAAATGGATGTTCATTTGCATAAAGAAGACTAATAAGTCGAACTTAAAGTAGTAAAGGTTATTTTTTAATGAAATTAAAAGCTTTATCAATTCTAGTTGCAGCCTCAGCTGCAACTAGCGCATTCGCAGCAGATGAAACCAAAACTTGGGATGTAACCAGTGAGTTAGGTGCTATTGTAACAAGCGGTAACACTGAAACAACCACACTAAAAGGTGGTATCAAGGTTTTACATAACCTAGAAAACTGGAATAACGAGTACAAGTTAGACGGACTTTATAAAGAAGATGAGATCGAAAACGACCAAGGTGTTAAAGAAACACAACGTACTAACGAAAAGTACTCAATCTCAGCGCAAGGTAACTACAAGTTAAACGAAAAGCACTCACATTTATTCATCTACGGCTCGCACGTATCTGATTACTTTGGTGCATACCGTAACGAGTCAGTTATCTCAGCGGGTTATGGTTTACGTTTAATCGACCGTTCTGACATGTGGCTTAATGCTGAAGTTGGTCCGGGTTATAAGTATTTCCAATACCCAGATGACAGCACTGAAGTTGATGACAACGGTAATTCGCGTGCTGGTGACCGCGAAGGCGAAGTAATCGCACTAGGTAAAGTTGATTACAACTGGCAAATTTCAGACAGCGCACGTTTTACTCAGTTAGTATCAGTTGAATACGGTGATACCAACACCAAAACACGTTCAGAGTCTGCAATTCTTGCTAAAATCAACGGCTCACTGCAAATGAAAGTGGCATATAACATCACCCACAACTCAGATGTTGCCGATGACAAAGAAAACACAGATACAGAAACGTCATTGACGCTTGTGTATAGTTTCTAATTTTTAAGTTAATAATAAATGGGTAAACTTGTTTACCCATTTTTTTTGCTTATAAAATGATGTAGTATGCCGCGGTTATCTTTATTTTCTTAGAAGGGAAACTTTGTGAAGTTTTTTAGACTTGTAATCGCTCTTTTTATCTCGCTTATATTCATAACTGAGGCTCATTCAGTCACTCCAACTAAGCAACAAATAGAACAATTTAAAAAGCTACCTAAGTCGCAACAAGAAGCGCTCGCTAAGAAATATGGCTTAGATCTTAGTATGTTGGATTCAACAGGTCAAAACGCGAATCAGTTAGAAAATGAAAATACTGATACTGTTTTGTCTCGAGGGATGTTTGACGATAATAAAGATAACAAAGAAATTACAGAAGAAGATAAGTTTAAACCTGAAGAAGATAAGCTTAAACCATTCGGTTATGAACTTTTTTCTGGTGAACCAACCACGTTTGCACCGTCAGAAAGTGCTCTAGTGCCTGATTCTTATATTGTTGGTCCAGGTGATACTTTCTCAGTTAGCTTATTTGGTAAAGAATCTTCTACAGAAGAAGTTGTAATAGACCGTGAAGGCCGCTTAACAATTAATAAACTTAAGCCAGTCACAGTTAGTGGTATGCAATACAGTGATGTAGTTGAACTTATTAAAGCTAAAGTTAAACAAGAGGTTATTGGTACTGAAGCCTTTGTGTCAATGGGCAAAACACGCTCAATCCGTATTATGGTTTTAGGTGAGGCATACAAGCCTGGTGCTTATACTGTTCCTTCATTAGCTTCAATTACCCATGCGTTATTCGTGAGTGGTGGTGTATCAGAGATTGGTTCTCTTCGAAATATACAACTAAAGCGTGCAGGAAAGACAGTAACAACTCTCGACTTATATAACCTGTTGATAAAAGGTGATAGTAGTAATGATGTCATTTTAAAGCCGGGTGATGTTGTGTTTATTCCACCTGTTGGTATGCAGGTGAGCGTTAAAGGTGAGGTACGTAGACCTGCCATTTTTGAGCTTAAAAAAGATGAGTCTAGTCAAGATTTAATAGCTATGGCTGGCGGATTTAATGCCGCTGCATATCCGCAGAAAACAGTTGTAGAGCGCTATACCGGTAATAGCTCGAGAACAGTTCTGCAACTTAACTTATCTAATAAAAATGCGTATAAACCAAATGATGGTGATGTAATTCGTGTTCCATCTTCTAGCCAAGAGCTTGATAACGCTGTGACCCTGCTTGGTGCTGTTGCTCATCCTGGCAATTATGCTTGGCATGAAGGAAAAAAAGTGAGCCAGCTATTTGGTTCACTTAAAACTGATTTATTGCCAATTGCTGATTATGACTATTCTTTAATTGTCCGAGAAATTAATCTTCGTGGTGATATAGAGGTACATCAATTTTCACTTCTAAAAGCGATAAGTGGAGAAGAAGACCTAGAATTAAAACCTCGAGATATTGTGGTTGTATTTAGCCGCTTCCAATCTTTAGAAAATGAAGAAAATGCGCTTACTGGTATGGCGTTAACTCAAGAGCAGTTAAAGCAACAAGAAAAAATCAAGCTTTGGGATGAGTACGAAGAGCGCAAATTCTATGAGTTTATTGATCTTGGTACAGCCTTGGATAAAGAGCTTGCAGAGTCTTTAGTTGAAGAAACTAAGCAGGAAGTGCTATCAATAACTGAGCTGTTGACTAACAAAGAAGAGTTGAAAGAAGATGAATACGCAGTATTTAGCCGTAAAAAGCTATTAAAGCCTATCCTTTCTAAGTTGAATCAGCAAGCTACAAAAGATGGTGGACTTCAAATTATTGGCGTGCGTGGCGAAGTATTTTATGAAGGAGTTTATCCTCGCCCTGTAAATGCTAATGTGGGTGATGCAATTATTGCGGCTGGCGGCTTAAAAGAGTCAGCGTATCTTCAAAATGCAGAAATTACGCGCTATAAAGAAAATTCTGTACTTGAGCACATCGGTGTTGATTTATCCAGCTTAAAAGATAAAAGCTCAATCAGTAAATATGAGTTAAAGAGCAAAGACACGATCAATATTTATCCAATTCCGAATTGGCAGCAAGATCGAAAAATCAACATTATTGGTGAGGTAAAGTTCCCTGGTGTGTACAGTATAGCTAAAGGTGAAACGCTATCTAGTGTTATTGAGCGTGCAGGGGGCTTCACTGAGTTTTCATTCCCTGAAGGTGCTATTTTTACTCGAGAATCTATTCGTTTACAACAGCAGCAGCAATTAAATAAAATATCTGAAGACTTGAGAAGAGATATTGCCTCTAAGAGTTTTAACAGCTCAATAACTGATGCTTCTTTATCATATCAAGATATGAATAGCTTACTTACAGATCTTGCTAAAGTTAAAGCCGTTGGCCGACTAGTTATTGACTTACCTTCGATCGTTAATGGAAAACGCCGTTTAGAAGTAGAAGATAGTGATGTTTTATATGTTCCTTCTAAGCGTAATAGCATTAATGTTGTCGGTGAGGTTAATTTCTCAGGTTCTCATCTATTTCAAGATGAGCTATCACTTGATGATTATTTAAATCGAAGTGGTGGTCTTAAACAGCGCGCTGATGAAGAGCGTATTTATATCATCAAAGCAAGCGGTTTAATTGAAGTTCCTGATGCAGGCTCTTGGTTTGCAGTTAACAATGACTTCCAGCTGTCACCAGGCGACACAATTGTTGTTCCACTCGATACGGATTACATTGATAATTTGACCCTTTGGAGTTCGGCAACACAAATTATGTATCAAATGGGTGTAGCTGTTGCAGCAATAAGCTCACTGTAATTAGTTAGAATTTGATGAAAACAACGGTAATCAAATTATTAAAAAAGGTAATAGAGCAACTTCAAGCTGCTCTTTTACCTTTGTGTAGCAAATCTGCAATTCTATCTGGACTGTATTTCACTTTCTTCTCACGAGATTTTTTCTATGAGCATCAAGCCATACTGAAAGCGCGTTTAGCCTATAAAAGACAGCAAGGCATGCATGGGAAATCAAGTGCATTATTGCGTAGAAATATACATCGCTTAGAGAAAGGCTTAATTATGCAGCCTAGGAGAAGTATTTATGCACTTGATTATATAAGTGAAACCATTGCTGCTTATCGTGTTGCGCTAAGTAACTCTGAGGTAGACCAGTCAGAACTGCAGTGGGCGTCAGATGTAATAACGGAGTACTTTTCTGTAGTAGATAAAAATAACCCTGTTATTAATGAAAGCTTTTTAGCTTTTAACCAGCTATCAACTTTGTGTTCAACCTCGAAAAAACCATACTCTTACCATCAAAAAGCTCCTCACAAAGTAGAGTATGAGGATTTCTTAGCCTTAACAAAGTTTCGTACGTCGGTACGCTGGTTTCAATCAAAAAGCGTAGAAATAGAAAAAATAAAAAAAGCGATCGATGCTGCTTTACAAGCTCCAAGCGCATGTAATAGGCAGCCTTTTCAATTTTATTCTATTTCGAGTCAGCCATTACTTAAAAAGCTAGCTAATCTCCCAGGAGGAACAGCTGGTTTTGCAGACAACATTCCACATTTAATTGCGGTTGTGGGTGATTTATCTTATTACCCACTTTCACGCGACCGCCATGTAATATATATCGACAGTTCGCTTGCATCAATGCAGTTTATGTTAGCACTTGAAACTTTAGGGTTAAGCAGTTGTCCTATTAACTGGCCTGAATTAATTAATCAAGATAAGACTGTCGCTAGTTTACTCAACTTACCACAATATAAGCGTGTTGTTATGTTCATTGCTGTAGGTTACCCATCCAATTCAGGAATGATACCTTATTCTGATAAAAAGCAAGCTAAAGACATTCTAAAACATGTTTAAGACATATTAATTCGTTATATCGACAGCTTTTTTCCCGCTTGATATACTCGAAAAAGTTAAATTTAAGGAGTTCTCATGAAAAAAAATAAAGGTTTCAGTTTAATGGAACTAATGATAGTTCTTATCATACTTGGGCTGTTAGGTTCTCTAGTCGCTCCTAAATTATTTTCAAAGGTAAGTTCATCTAAAGTTAAAACCGCGATTGCTCAAATGCAAATGTTTGAAACAGCAATTGATACATACCGTCTAGATATGGGGACTGTACCTCCATCTCTTCAAGCATTACGAAAAAGTGACTCAGCAAATTGGGATGGACCATATTTGCCAAAAGACATTCCTCTAGACCCGTGGGGTAAAGTATACATCTATAAGGTGCCTGGTGAAAATGGCTCTCCTTACAGCATTATGAGTTATGGACTTGACGGCCAACCTGGTGGTGAAGGTGAAAACGAGGATGTAGTTCATAAATGATGGAGCTAAGCCAATTACTTGCTGAACAATTTAAAATATCTGCGGCTGATATAGATAAAGCTAAGTCATATCAAAGTCGCTATGATGGCAGGCTAGAACAAATTTTAGTTAATATGGGCTGCTTGACAGAAGAGGACTTAGCACCACTTTACAGCAAGTTATTAGGCTACCCTCTTTTTAATGCTGAAGATTATCCAAATTGGCAACTACCTGAAGACATCAATGTCGAAATACTTCGAGCGTTAAAAGAGCTTGATTGTGTTTTACTCGAGGCCAATGAGGTATGGACTATTGCATGTAAAGATCCATTATCTTTGTCACTTGCACAATTTATACAGCAGCATAATGTTGATGTTATTATTTTGGTTGCAACAGAAGCTCAGCTTCAAACTTTCTTTTATGAAATTCAAAGTTCATCAGAGAATAGTGTTGAAGAAGATGAGTTAACAGGTGACGAGGAGGCAAGATTAAGAGAGTTAGCTTCAGAAGCTCCTACGGTTAACCTTTTAAACTCACTGATAACTAAAGCATTAGCTAGAGGTGCTTCTGATATGCATCTTGAGCCGCATCAAGGGCGCTTTCGCGTTAGATATCGAATTGATGGGGTCTTACATGAGGTTGATAAGTTAGCTCCAAAAATGCAGCTTCCTATCACAACTCGACTTAAAATACTTTCTGGAATGGACATTGCTGAAAAGCGCCGACCTCAGGATGGAAAAATAGAACTACGCATAGCCAATCAAGAGCTTGATATTCGTGTTTCTGCTTTGCCATTGAACGATGGTGAAAGTATTGTTTTGCGTTTCCTGCTTAAAGACTCGATTCGTTATGATATGTCTGTTCTTGGGCTTTCCAATGATACACAAAGTCTAATTCAGCAAGACTTACGTAAAACAACAGGTGTAATCTTGTTAACTGGGCCTACAGGCTCAGGTAAAACAACAACACTTTATACATTCTTGAATGAGCTTAATCGTCCAGACGTAAAAATCATTACATTAGAAGACCCAGTTGAATATCAGTTAGAGGGGGTTAACCAAGTACAAATTAATAACGATATCGGTTTTAACTTTGCCGCAGGTTTGCGCTCTATAGTACGACAAGATCCAGATATTATCATGGTGGGTGAGATACGTGATGCAGAAACAGCACGTATCGCTTTGCAGTCGGCACTAACTGGGCATTTAGTATTCAGTACTGTGCATACAAATGATGCTGCAAGTGCTTATACGCGTTTACTTGACTTGGGTGTCGAAGAATTTTTACTAAATGCGGCTTTAGTTTCTGTTGTCGCGCAACGTTTGGCTAGACGTTTATGCCAACACTGTGCTGAGCCCTTAGAAGATACTAGCGAATTGCTTTCTCAGTATCCATTAGAGCTGGTAGCTAAAAACGCAGCAATTAGTGAATTAAATATTAAACAGGCTGTAGGCTGTGAGCATTGCAATCATACTGGGTTCAAAGGCCGAATCGCTATAAATGAATATCTTCGTTGTGATGATGAAATTAAGCAATTACCTAAAAACGATCAATTTATATCTCGTGCGCAAGCCCATAATGCTCAGCTAAAGCGACGTAATTTAATGCAAGATGGTTTGTATAAAGTAATTACTGGCGTAACCACCATTGATGAAGTTCTACGAGTAGCTGGCTAATGGAGTTTGAATATAAAGCGATTGATAATCAAGGCACGCGTCATCAAGGTGTTGTTAGTGCAACTAACCAAGCAGATGCACAAAAAAAACTCTTAACAGAAGGGCTCAATGCATTATCGATTAAGCCCATTGATAATACAAAAAGTATTAGCAGTCTGTTCTCGCAAAAAGTAACCCTTGATCAACTCGAGTTTTTTACGAGTGAGCTAGCTCTACTTTTAGAAAGTGGAATTCGCGTAGATCGCGGAATTGATATTATTAAAAAAGCAAATGGTCATCCTGCATTGACACGTTTGTTAAGCCAAATTTCTGCATCTTTAAAAAAAGGTGCTTCGTTAAGCGAAGCGTTCTCACAGCATGAGCAGCTGTTTGGTCCTTTGTATATTAGCCTACTTAAAATAGGTGAAACGTCAGGAAATCTACCAGAAGTTTTACAGCGCTTATCAAACGACTTAAAGTTTCAAAAAGATTTACGTTCTCAAATAAGCACCGCATTAACTTATCCTAGCGTTATATTCTTTGTTTGTATCATGGCGGTTTATTTTGTGCTTACATTCATTGTCCCCAAAATGTCAGGTATTTTTACTGACCTTAGCCAAGCTCCCTGGTACACACAAATGATTATTAATGTCAGTAATTTTTTTGTGGATTATCAAGTGATTATTATCAGTGGGATTGTTGCGGCAATTACAGGTTTGACATATGGCTTAAAGCAACCTGAAGTGAAAAACTGGTTTTATGTCAAAATATCGCATTTACCAGGTATCGGAAGTGTAATTTTAACGGCTGAGCGTATCCGTTTTTCCCAATCAATGGCAATGATGTTAGAAGCTGGTTTACAGCTAGATACAACACTGGAGTTGACAGCCAACACTTTAAAACATCCAGAATTAAAACGAGATGCCAAACTAGCACTTAAGCAGCTAAAAACCGGTAAACAGTTGAGTCATGTGTTAGAAAAAACACGCATATTTCCAGACTTTTTTCTATCGATAATCAAAGTTGGCGAAGAAACAGGGCGTTTACCAAGAGTTTTTTCAGAAGTTGCTCAGCGTAGTAAATCTGAATTGGAAGGAATTATTAAAAAGCTGACCACTATGCTAGAACCTATAATGCTTATTTTTATGGGTGGTTTTGTTGGTGGTATCGTAATCACTATGTTGATGAGTATGGTATCAATTAATGATGTCCCCTTTTAAAATCAAAGGATTCTCTCTCATTGAGCTAATGGTCGTTATGGCAATAATGGCTGTTTTAATGGGGTTGACGGGCGGTGTTATTGTTAAGAATGTTGCTCAACAGACTCGTTTAGTTGAGCTTGAAAAAACCCAAAATTACTTCAAAATGCTGAGTTATAAGGCATATTATGGCGGCTATCCTATAAAGGTTGATCTTGATGGCAGCATGTTCAAAATCAGTATTGCCGATCAAGTCACGAATCTTGAATTTGAAGAACTTGAGTTTGAAAAGTCAAGTTATACCATAAACACAAAATCAGCCATTATGCCGAACTCCTTCACTGTAAAGTGGAATGAAACTAGTCGTGAATTTTCAATAAATACAATGTTCAAGCCTTATGAATAAAAATAAAGGGTTTACGCTGCTTGAAGTATTAATCGCGGCGATTATTTTGTTTACAGCATTAGCTTTAGCGAGTGAAATTTTTAAAAGTGCTACATTATCAACTGATATTGCAGTTAAAAATGCCAAGTACTTCCAAATCACCCCTTCAGCTATCACTGCTATAAAATTCGATCTGCGAAGTAAAGTAAAAAATCGCGACATACCAGAAGCAGATGGTGAATTGGAGTTATTTGGTATTTATTACTCTTGGCAAGCAAATCGAGAAACTTTTAATAGCCCGCCGACAGATGAGTTATCTGATTTTTCAGAGCGAAACCGTTTCTCAATTTATAATGTAGATATACTTGCTAAAAGTGCAGGCCGAGAAAGAGAGTTCTCTTTTAAGGTTGCAACATGGTGAGAATACAAAGTAAACAAACTGGCTTTACATTAATCGAGCTTTTGTTAGCTACAAGTGTATTGATGCTAGTGTTATATGCAGGATATTTTGGCTATGGTTTGTACACTCAAAAATGGCAGACAAGAACCAACTACTTTTGGCAGCAAAGCCAACAAGCACTTGCATTCGATGCAATTACTCGAGTCTTTGAATCAGCAAGCACATACGTTGTTGAATCGGATAAAAACGAGCCTGCACAATATTTTTCAGGTGACAAAGAAAGAGTCATATTTATAAGCACTTCACCTTTATTTAACCATGAAGCTTCTGTCGTAGAATTTAAGATACTACAAAATGATGGAGTTTATTCACTCGTATATAATGAGGCTTCAATGAGAAATAACTTACTGTTGAAACAATCTGATGTTATTGAGTGGGAACATCAAGTTACGTTGCTTGAGAACTTAAAAAGAATCTCTTTTGTTTATTATGGGTGGTCTGGCTTAGATGAGGTTTCTAGAAACTACAAAGAAGATAATGTAAATAGTCAAACTAAGCCACAGCTTTATGCCAAACATGTTATGGAAGATATTCGTATATTACCAATTAGCTTAACACTCGAAATAGAAGGGCATGAGGGAGAGCGAAGTCATTTTCCTGTAGCTCTACCAGAAGAAGCTTTCTCTGTTCTGATCGATTACTTAAGGTTAGAAATATAATGCAGTTCCAAAGAGGTATTGCTCTGGTGCAGGTACTGATAATTACTCTTGTCCTAAGTACCCTTGGGTTATATATAATAAAATCCTCGAGAGAACAGGTCGCCACAACGTTCGAAATTAAGGAAGCGTTGTCTTTGCGTATAAAAATTGAAAATACCGAGGCTCGAGTTATTAATGCGCTATTAAGTCAGTTTCGGATTCAAAACGTAACAAATGAATCTGACATCGCCAAAAACTGGAATTTTTATAATAAACCTTTTGAAGTAGAGGGGGTTTCAGTCCAACTTCAAGACTTAAACGGCTTAATTAGCTTGAATGTTGCAGATTTACAACTACTTAAAGATGTTCTGATGAAGTTAAATGTTTCGCCATCTGAGAGTGATATATTTATTGATTCGCTAGCTGATTGGAAAGATGAAAATGACCTTAAAAGATTGAATGGAGCTGAAAGGGCATATTATGAATCGCAAGATATGCCAGGTCCTAGGAATGGTTACTTGCAATCATTGGCTGAAGTTAGTCACATTAGAAATAGCGATATATTAACCCCTCAGCAATGGAGTGAGTATTTTACCGTTGAACATATCACAGGCTTTAACCCGGCAAACGCTCCGGAGCCAATTTTGCAGGCATTTATTAAAAATGATACAACGGTAGCTAATTTAGTTGGACTGCGCGATAATGCAGGATTAAATGGTAATACCTTTTACAGGGAATCAGGCATTGAGCCTGACGAGTTTATTAACTTTCTCCCTGGCGATAGTGTAAAAGTTACTCTAACAGCAAAAAAATCTAATCAACGAGTGTCAAAAAGCTTTACGGCGAAAATAAGAACGCGTTCTTTAACTCGCCCTATTGTTATTACTAATGTTATCTGGAATCAAAATGAAGTTGAGTGAGTTACTTCAAAACGTTAAAAATAAAAAATGGTTGCTCAATAGCATTGCTTACTACCACGAAAATTTATTTTTACTGGCAGCAAGTGAATTCAAGGTAACTGACAAAAGTAAAAAAGTAATCATAGTCTCTCGCCGTAATTATAACGAAAAATGGCAGACTTACCCTTCAGTAAGCTTAAAAGAGTTGAAAGACATTTTAAAGCTTCAAAAAGAGACTTCGAATAGCCTTATAATTGAAAGCTTTTCTAAAAATGAACAGCAAGAGGGCTACGATGTAAAGACGATTACTTTTTCAGAAAAGCTTACCGATGAGTTTTCTAAGCATATACTCATCCCCGAGACTGAATTAATTAATCACTACTATAAAGATCAAAAGGTTGTTATCGAAGCACAGACACCTGCCGGTAATCTATTTTATAGTAAAGTGGAAGGTAAAACGAAAAGTGCATACAAACAAGGTTTAGTATCATCATTAGAATCGTTCTGCTTAAGTATTGGCGTACATAGTGATGTAGCTAAGGTATCGCTTACACAGGACGATTATGCATCTTTGTTAAATGAAGCTATTTTGAATACACCTTTCTTAAGCCTTTATAAAACTGCTGCTTTTGATTTTAAATCGAGCGTAGATTACAAGCTCTTACATAGTCTTTATTATGGGCCGTTAATTTCTGCAGGGATATTCATTGCAGGAGTAAATGCCTTTTATATGTATAAAGCCAACTCTCTAGAAACAACACTATTAAGCTATCAAGGCGGGGTCTCTGAGCTTCTGGAGCAAAAGCAAAAAATTGATCTAGATAAACTATATGTTGAACAGGTATTACAAGAGTTTGAACTCTACCCTAATGTTCATAGCCATTGGGATATTGCATATAAAGCGATTTCAGAAGGAATGGACATACAGGAGTTTTCTGGTTCTAAATCGAATGTTACACTCAGGGGTTTTGCAGATTCAGCTTCAAGTATTCTTGCGGTCATAAGTGAGTTGCCAATGGTTGAAAGTGCCCAATTTAGTGGTCCCGTCAGGAAATCAGGCAAGAGGGATTACTTTATCATGGAGCTAAAGGTAGTGGGTGAAAATGAAAAGTAACCTTTTAAAATATAAAAATTATCTTTTTGTCTTGTCGGCTTTGATTGTTGCAAATTTTGTATTGGATCCTATGTGGAAAAATATTGAAACGTTGCAGCAAAAAGTTTATTTGGATGAATCCAAAGTAGTTAAGGTTGAAAATTTAATAGCTAATAAAAAGCAAATAGAAAAACAAAGTGGTTTATTATCTATTAATAAGTTGAAGTTACAGCCGTATCTATTTACTGCAAGTACAGAGTCCGAGTTCAAATTAACAGCTCAAGGAAAAATAGAAAAACTGTTGCAAACCAATAATTGCAATGTTGAGCGAATAGGTTGGGCGGGTAAAAGTAATATTGAACAACAATTAGTACGCTGGACATTAGAAGCCAGATTTAGAGGTAATCCGGAATGCGTATTGAATGTATCTAGACAATTAGAAAGTTTAGAGCCAATGGTTAAAATTGCTGATTATTCCTATGCAGGTAAAGAAGTATCAGGTGATAAACAAAATTATATGGTTGTCGCTCTTACTTTGATAATGTGGCAAAACGCAAATGAGGTTGCATTATGAAGTGGCTCATAGCGTTTTTATCTGCTTTAACAGTTGTTGTTCTTTTAAATTCATTAGATATGCCTGAGGATGTGGCTTCTGGGAAAGGTAATGAACTAAAAGAAGTTGGTAAAATTAATTTACGTAATAAACAACCTGAATTAGAAGTAGAAAAACAGTGGTTAAAAAAAGAAATTGAAAAACCTAAAGTAGAAGAAAAGGTAAGTGCACCACAGGAGAAAAAAACAGCATTTCCTGTTTTAGAAATAGAAGGGCAGAAGTACCAACTACTGGGTATATTTAAGCAAAAAATGAAACCTTTTGTGTTATTGAAAAATACTGAAAATAACTTGGTTAAATTACAAGTTGGAGATGAGCTTACTAAAGGTATTTTCTTAGAGGAAGTTACCGCATCAGCGATAATCATCAAAAAAGGTAGCGACACAATTAAATTTAAACTTTTTGAACGTAGTGACAATGGCTAATAAACTTTACAATTTAACCCTTTCAACCTGCTTGGTGTTAGGGGCGACAAGCTGTGCATCGCTTGTAGATCCAAATTCAAGTGTTGAAACAGAAAAAGTAACTGTTTCAGAATCTTACCTTGATTTACCGCAGGGTGAACAACGTGAAGAGGCTGTTGAATTAGAGCAAGCAGAGCAGGTAAACGGTAAAACTGAGCGATTGAATCGACTATCAGATTCAAGACAGGCAACAACATTAGAAATCGATTTATCAAAGTCTTTTTCTCAAAACCCTCAGTTTCAAGTGTCTGTGAATGCATTGCCACTTAATGACTTTATTCATTATGTATTCGGAGAATTGCTTGATACATCCTATATTTTAGAAGCGAGTGTAAAAAGCAACACTACGCCTGTAACTTTAGATTTAAAAGAACAGTTAAGCGCTAAAAAATTATTTTTACTAGTTCAGCAAATTTTGTCACAGAACAATGTCAGTATTGTTAAAAATGACGGGATTTTTTATCTACATACTAACAACGCAAATACTAGAACAGATAAGGCATTTGGGTTTGGCCGTAATGAAGAAGCGGTACCAAATGTATCAGGTCAAATAGTTCAGCTTGTACCAATTCAGTATGGTATGCAACCTGGTCTGCGTAATATTATGAGCCAACTTGTCGATACCAATAATACCTATGATGCGTCGCAAGCATTATTAACGATTGAAGGCAAAAGAGAACAAGTACTCAGAGCGCTTTCGTTAGTATCTCTGTTAGATAGCCCTGCAATTTATAATAAAGCAACAGCTCTTATTGGATTTGATTATTTGAGCTCGGAAACTTTCATCAAAAAAGTTACCGAAATACTCAAAGAAGAAGGAATTACAGTTGCTGATGGTGGCCCATATGCAGCGAGTGTGAAGTTTGTTCCTTTAGAGCACTTGGGTAAAGTGGTGGTTTTTGCTAGCAGTGATGAAATTATTGACCGCGTAGCGTTTTGGCGCAAAGAGCTTGATAAACCTGCTGCTGGTGCTGAACAAAGCTTTTACATCTATCATCCTAAATATGCGCGCGCCTCTGATTTAGGGGCAAGTTTAGCTCCTCTTGTTGGTGGTAGCCTTTCTGGTGGAAGTAATCGTTCAAAACAAACTACAAATGAACGAACTTCTTCAGCGAGTACGCGCAATACCGATTCTCAATCACAAAGTGGTAATGAAGTACAGACAGTTGAAGGCGACAACATGCGCCTAGTGGTTGATGAAAGAGCAAATGCACTTATTTTTTACTCTACAGGTCAATATTATCAAGAGCTGCAACCTATTATTAGACAGCTTGATATCATGCCTAAACAGGTCATGATGGAAGTCGTTATTGCTGAAGTTAAATTAACGGGTAGCTTCTCTAAAGGGGTTCAGTATGCAATTCAAAATGGACCATCTACAGGACGTAATGAAAATATTAGTTTCAATACTGAAGGAAAAGGCGGGTTTAGCTACTCAGTAGTTGGGCTTCCGGGTAATATAAGTATTAACTTGTCTCAAACAGATGGATTAGTAAATGTATTGTCTCGCCCTACATTATTGGTGCGTGATGGCGTTTCAGCCAATATCAATGTAGGTGACGATATACCTACCATTGGCAGTACCACTGATGATCCACTGGATGGAACTGGAAGACAAACAACTACAATTGAGTATCGCCAAACAGGTGTTAATTTAACAGTAACGCCGACTATTAATGCCCAAGGTACTGTTATAATGACTATTGATCAGAGTATTTCAAATATTTCTGATACAGATGGCTCAAGCAGCACCCCAGCATTTTTTGAGCGTACATTAAAAACGGAAGTAGTAGCCGGTAATGGGCAGACAGTGATGTTAGGTGGTTTGATCAGTGAAACTAAATCTAACGGGGCTTCATCTGTGCCATTTTTTGGTACTATTCCAGTGTTAGGGCACCTATTTAGAACGGATAGTAGCTCAGCTGATAAAACAGAATTAGTGATTTTAGTTACGCCAAAAATAGTACAAAACACCGAAGACTGGCAGCGTGTTAAAGAAAGCTTTATTAAAGGTCTAGAAAATCTTAAGTTTTAATGTTTTTTTTAACAAATAATTACTTGAAAAATGACCAGTTAAACGATAATTTAGCTATGTTCAGTGAAAGTTAACTTACGTATTCAAAAAAGCGGTAATAAAACTATAACTGTACGTGCTTTAACGGGTTTACTTAAAACTTCTTAAGTAACTTTTGTCATAAAAATGTTGGTATTGCATGTTACGATACTCAGAAGCTTAAAAACTGAGTCATCAGCATGCAAACGAACAAATTAAATTAAGAGGGTTGGCTAATAATAAATGCCTATTTTAGTTTCTATATTGTACTAAAATGTGTGAAAATACTTTACTTGTTCATAAAGTGTGCATGTAAGGTTAATTACTTGACAAGTTTATTGTTAACCCTTAAATTTAGCTTGATCTGGCAAAACTCCAGCCAGAACAATAAAAAATCTTGGTGTATTGCCTTCATTAACAATACATCAGTTTCATGAAACTAGGAGAATGGAAATAATGAAACTATTCAAAAAAGCGCTTTTAGCTACTGCTGTAGTAGGTGCAATGGGTGCACAAGCGGCAACTATCTCAAGTGACGCTAAAAAATTATCTGCAGAAGGTGTTGCATTAAAAGTAGCAGCAACTGCTGATACTCTAACTTTCGACATCGTTGTTGATAAAGACCACCCGTCTTCGTCAGTAATCACTTTAAACTTCGATTCAAACGTTGATCTTTCAAGCACAGCTGGTGTTATCACTGGTGGCGCTGTAACTCAAGGTGTTGCATCAGGTACAGCTTATGCTGGCGATGTAGGTTTTGACTACGGTACTGGTAGCTTCACATTTGACGACGTTAAAGTTACAAATGGCGACGCAACTAAAGGCGAAACAGATTCAATCTCTTTCAAAGTAAACCTTGGTAACCCACTTACAGCTAACTCAGCGTTCCGCGTTGTTTTAGGTAACCACAACTACGGTGGTACTAACGGTGTTGCTAAAGTTTTAGTTAAAGGTGCTTCTACTCTTAGCTACGTTTCTAACAAAGCTGACAAATCAGTTATCGAAACTGGTACTGGTGTGATTGCTTCTGAAGTAACTCAGTTTGGTTTCAAAGTTGATACTCAACTTGACGGCCTAATCATGCGTGACGACCTAACAAGTTTCGTAGGTACAAACGGTTCTGCAGTTAAAACTGATGCTCTTAAGTACACTTTCACAAATGATGAGTCTCTAGGTCTAGCTCTTCAAAACGTTAACGCGAAAATTAACTTCGCTGGTAACTTTAAAGGTGTAACTACAACTGTTTCTGGTACTACTTTAGGTGCTGCTTCTACTGCTGCAGCAGGTAACACAGCTGGTACAGCAGGTACTCTATCTCTACCTACTGCTACTGGTGGTACTACACCTATCGCTGTTTTAGATTCATATGTAATGACTACTCCAGCAACTCCAGTTAAAGCAACTTACGTTAACACTGTTGATTTCACAAACGGTTCTACAAGCACTGTTCAAATTCCAGTAACTGGTGACGTTGAAGCTTCTGTTACAGTAACTAGCGCTTCTAACGCAACTGTTGGTACTGACGGTTACTCTTTATACTCTAAAGTAGCTGCTGGTGAGTGGGCTGTTGACGCAACTATCATCAACGTTCCTTACGTTCCAGTAAATGCTCCTAACACTGATACTTTCATCCACTTCGCTAACGAAACGGATAAAGAAGTAGATGTTATCGTTACTGCTATCGATAACAACGGTAAAGAGTACGGCCCAATGAACCTTGGTGCTAAACTAGCTGCTAACACTGTAACTAAGATCTCTGAGCCAGCAATGGATACTCTATTCGGTCTTAAAGGTGCTACTACTAAACTAAGCGTTACTTTCAACATCGACGCTGATAAAGGCGACGTAAACGCTTACGCAGTTAGCCAAAACGACAAAGGTCGTACAGAAGTTTCTACTTCACAACAACGTGGTAACTAATATTAGTTAGTTTAACTACTTTGTAAAAGCCCGGCTTAAGCCGGGCTTTTTTATGCTTAAAAACTTATTGCTACTAACTTTTATAGGCCTGAAAAGTATTTACAAGAATACAGGGAACAAAAGTACATAAATTTATGTCAACATAAAGTGCTTAAATTATCATAGAAGTAAATTGAGCATTGCAGCGCCAGGCGAAGGTATCTAAAATAGCTTTCAACTGTTATTACAGTTCAGAAAAAGTTGTTGTCTTAAGTAATTTAATTAAAGGTAAAGCATGAAATTTAAAACAGTATTTTTAGCATCAAGCTTATTCTTTGCAGGGATCAATTCAAGCTTTTTACAAGCATCAACACCATTACTTCAGGCACAGCAAGGAAGTGAAGCTTGTGATTTCGATATTAAGTTTTCATCAGAGCCAAAAGAAAAACAGCAAACCTTAAACATCGGTAATGGCGTTGATTTAAATTTAAAACAGTTTATTTCTATAAAACAAATCAAAGCTGCGAACATTGCAAGTAATGTAACTTGTCAGCAACTCGTAGGTCAAAAGTACACAGGTTCAAAAGAAGAATGGCAAGGCTTTGTGAAAAATGCCTTACAAGGCTTAATTAACTCAGGCTTTAAAGACTTACAATTTACTCGTGTGGGTCAGGATGATGCTGTCTACGAAGGTGATCTTGAAAATATGGAATATAGCTTCACTGGAGCTATAAATAAGAATAAACAAATTATCCATAACTTAGCGGTGTTAGATAAAAGTAACAATCAGGTTGTTATTATTTCAGTGAGTGGAAATGAAAGAGTGGCGGATGAAATTAAAGAAGAGTACACCAATTTAGTTAAATCATTCAGCTTATAAAGTGAATCTTTTTATAGGTAGACGTGATAAAGCTAAGCGTCTACCTTAATTTTATACCTAACCTAACTGTAGATCTCTTTTGCTCGTAAGTAATTCTCGGTTTCAAATCGGCATAAATGTTGTATTTTTTTATTGATATGCGGCTCATTTAAATAATTTTGCAGTGTATCTTTGACACATTGCTTTTGCTTATCTAGATGGCTTTCGGTTGTATTGTGACTACCAATGTTGATCTGCTTACCAGTTAATGTGTATATCTTTGAAGAAAAACTATCCAGATTATCTAAAAAACTCACAACGCTGTACTTTTCAAGGTTATCGCTGAACTCACTTTGCAGTGTTTTAGCATCATGCTCATCGCTGGCAAATCGGCCTGTTACACACATGCTCGTTACATTAGCCATTTGCCACCCGCGTCGGTGAGATAATATAGCATCTACTTCTTGAGTAAGGTTATCAGTAGAAAGGTTGTTAGGCGACATGATAGGTAGAGAGTTAGTCAATTTATTATAAACATAGTTAGATTTAAAACGGCTTACAGGTTCACGTAATACGGTAAGAAAATGATATTGTTTTGCAAACTGATCCAACAATTGTTTGTTGGTGGTTACATGCCCACTTATGTATTGCCAGTTCTGCGCTAGGTGGTAAGCTAGTAAACCAGATAATTGCTTCGCATGGTGGTCGCTAAATTCACTAATACTATCTAGATCGTTAATTTCACGGTTCATGCCTGCTAGGCTCATCGCAATAGCACCCTCGCGGCTAAATCTTGGTTGGCCAGCTACAGCAAACTGTTCTCGAAGGGCTAAATCAATCGATATACCACCTGACTTAGGAATATGTATAAAGCAAATTGACTTTGACTGAGTATCGGAACTTTTTGCAATGCGTCTCAAAGTAAGGTCATAACCAAATTGGTTAATTAGTTTTTTTATAGTGCTTTTCATAATGTACTTTTAAATTTTGGGCTAACTTTATTAAGATAAAGGGTGAATTTAGCATCGATTGGTGAAGTATTTTGGCATAACTGCGGGTTTTGTTATTTATAAACAAAAAGCCATAGCTTGCTACCATATAAGAGATAAGTGTTGCCCAAGCAGCACCTATTCCATGGTATTTTGGAATTAAAGCCAAATTGAGTAACACATTAATTACAGCGCCAGCAACATTTGACACCAAACTATATTTATAAAGTTTTTCTATAATGAGCCATTTGGAAAGAACAGCCCTCTGAAAAATAAAGACGCTAGCAAATATATGGATACTCAGAATAGCTGCACTAGCACGATATGATTCGCCATAAATTAGTGTTATCAATTGTTTGGAAAAGAACCAAAGAAAAATGCTCAGTGTTAGTGCTATTAATGTAAGTACAACAATCAATTGTTGTAGAGTGACTTCGTAGGCATGGTAAGCCTTAAATCTCGTGTGACTTAACTGAGCTGTATATACGTTTGCAATTAATACAGGGAAAACATACCAAAACTCCGATAGTTTAGCGGCCGCAGCATAATAAGCGACAGCTTCTGTGTTAACCAACTGCGCGAGCATTATTTGATCGACTTTTAAATAAAGTGCAGCAGCAATTCCAGAAAATAGAAGCCATTGACCTTTTTTGTACAGAGCGAGGTGAGCACTTAAACTTGCTTTTCGTTTTATTTCTTTGTGGTGCCCTTGAGAAATATAAATAAAGTAATAGCAACAGCCAATAAAAACACTTTCTAAACCTTGAAGAAGAACTAAGCCTTGCAGGCTGGCAGAGTTAAGTATAGCGACAAGTTTCGCGACATTGATGAAAGTAATTATGATTAAGCGGACTCGGACAAGTGTAGTAACTTGTTTTTTTGCAATATAAAAAAATTCTAGTACGTATAAAAAAGTAAAACCTTGCATAGCAACAAGAAGGATAATGAGCTTTGATTGCTCATTAGCGATTTCTAAAAAGTGCAGGCAAATGAGAGTAGTCACTAAAACAGAAAAGCAAGCGCCGAGTAAGCGTATACGCAATGCTGATTTTATGTAGTAATGACTATTTTTGGGGTGCTTCACCACATACTTAGTAACAACATTATTTAAACCCATAATACAAAGAGGGCTAAAAAGACCAGCAAATGAAATAATATACGAAAAGTCGCCAAAAAAAGTAGGTCCTGATATACGGGCTAGCAGTACACTATTAAAAAAGCTGAGTCCTAGTAAAACTACCTTTTCTAAGATCAAAAATAGCGAATTTTTAACGTTTGAACTCATCACACGCTTTCATCGTTAAGTTAAACGCGTATCTTATCGTAAAATATAGAAATTGCACAGAACGCTTGAATGCATATTCATTGATGTATATGCTAACTGACTTTTCTTTTATATGGCTGGAAACCAATAGTGTTGATAGAGATTAAAGGTGTTCAATTTGTCAATAAAGGGGCAGAATTAATGCTTGCCTCAATTATTTCTCAGCTTGCAAAAGAATTGCCTAGTGCTGATATTTGCCTAGCACATAATAAAAATTCGCCTTATAAAAATCGAGCTAGAGTTGGCGCTTACCAAAAGATTAACTTAAGAAAAAATATCATTGATCTAAATGGTGTTTTTTATTTTTTTCCTCGTTTTATTCTTAATTATTTTAAAAACCGTTTTGGTATTGTGACAGAAGCGGATGTTGATGTTGTATTAGATGCATCAGGATTTAGTTATGGTGACCAATGGTCTGATGTAATTATTAAGCAAGTCGCAAATGAAGTGTCGAGATTTAAAAAAAAGCGTAAACATTACATATTCATGCCGCAATCATTAGGGCCCTTTACACGAAAGAGCAATAGGCTTAGCGCAAAAAAAGCTTTCAAAAATGCCAGCTTGGTATTTGCTAGAGAGGAGCCTTCTTATAAGCATGTAATGGACCTTGTTAGCGAGTCTAGCCACATAGCTCAAGCACCTGACTTTACAAATTTACTTATTCCAACTGAGCTGAGCGAATATACAAAATATAAAGATCATATAATTATCATTCCAAACTCGAAAATGCAGAGTAATAAAAATAAAGATGACTGGTGGCGTGAGCATTACGTAGAGACGCTGGCATTTTTAGTTAATAAAGCTCAAGAAGCTAACGAAAAAGTTATAATCGTCAATCATAGTGGTTTTGAAGATGCCATCCTGTGCGATGAAATTAATCAATTAATTGCTAAGCCATGCAAAGTGATTGAGCCTAAAGATGCAAAAGGAGTAAAATATTTAATATCAAATGGGAAGTTAGTAATTTCCTCAAGGTTTCATGGCTGTGTAAGCTCTTTATCGCAAGGAGTTCCATGTATTGCAACTGGTTGGAGTCATAAATATCAAGAGCTTTTTAATGAGTATGAAGTTTCGGATATGCTAATAGCCTCAGGCATTACAAATGAGCAGCTAAGTACTTTACTTAACATAACTTTAAAGCAATTAGAACAGAAAAAAAGTGGCCTAGAAAAGTACATTATTTCATATAAGCAAAAAAGTGAAAAAATGTGGTTGCAAGTATTTGATATTTTAAAGTAATTGCTTACTTACTACTTCAAGAGCTAGTTAAGTTGTCATATGGAAATTAGTCAATCTTGAGCATTTACTGTTAAATTAGATGCTATGCATTCTTTTTACCTGTTTGTGTAGCTTTGTTCCTTACTTAAATTTTTAGGATTAATAAATGAAAGGGTTTTATATAAATACTTGCCCTCCAAATATTCCACAAGTATTCCAAGAGTCACTATCTTCAAAACAAATAAGTGACCAATGTATTGCCGTATATAAGCAAGACTTTGAGTTATCAGCTAACAACTTAAATATGGTAGGTTGGTTTATATATGATGGAAAACTAAATAACATAGAAGCTCTTTCAAATGATCTTGAAAAAGTTGGTTTTCAAGCTCTAGATAATATTGAATTTGGTGTGTATTCAGGTGTTTTCTATTCAAGTGACGAAAGCTACTTCTTTCAAGACAATTTTGGCTTAAATTTTCACTACTTACATATAAATGAAAGCGAAATTATTATCGCTCCAACAATAAAAGCAATTGAAGATAGTGCTCAGTTAAAAGTATCAACTTTACATGAGTCCTTTTTAAGTAAAAGAGGGCATTTGTTTGGGTCTTGCACTAAATATCAAAAAGTAACCTGCTTACCTCTTGGAGCTATCGTTGCATTAAGTAGTGGTGAGATTGTTAAACAAAAAAAAATATCAGAAATAATTAGAACAACTCAAAGTAGCCTTGAATGCATACCAGGCATGACAAGAAGTTTAATTGATAAAATACCAGAAGAAAGTAGATGTTTGGCTTTATCAGGTGGTTTTGACTCACGGTTAATTCTTAGTCAAAGTAAAATGAAAAGTGGATACTGTTATGGTCCCGAGAGTAGTGCGGATAGACCAATTGCAAGGCAGTTTAAAGGTGATTTTGATAACTTTCATGAATTTGAATTTGATCTGAACCCAGCATCTGAAACAGAGGCTCAGGTTTTTTCAGATTTAGTGGAGTCACCAGAGCAGTATAATGACGCACAATTTATAAATGCATATCATACAGCATTCAAACTAACCAAAGAATCTGATTTCTTCTTTGATGGCTATCTAGGGGATGTATTTCAAAGAGGGACTTATCTTTATTTCCCCGGAGTTTTAGGAGAGCTGTACCGCTTTTTTCCTTCGTTATATAAAAATTTGCCATTCAATGCGAAGCAATTGCTTAAAAGACGTTACTCTAACTTGAACAAAGAAGAGTTTACAGCTTTATATGAAAGTTTTTGTAGCGAAACACAAGATCTTAATCTTTCAGATTATAACAAAGTAATTTTGTATGAGGCATTTTTCGCTAGGGGACGCAGGTATATATCAAGAGGTGCATTAAGTATAAATGGTTGTTTTAAAGAAGTAATACCAGTTTTTATGCATCCTTCACTTCAATCTATTTTTGCAGCACAGAACTATCATGATGCGGTTTCTTTTAAAAATATAAAAAAGATATGGAAAGAAGTTGACTTGAACTATAAAACAAAGAAATTTGAAAATGGATATAGTCTTAATACTCCCAGTTTTATGATGCCCAAGCTTGCCTTGTTATATCGTTTACTAATTCATTTTGTTCCAGGCTTCCAAAATTATTCAACTTCTAATAAAAAGTAACTTTAACTAAGTGCATAATGCACAAATTTGTTATTCCCAATTGTTACAATATTACAGTGCCGCTACATGTTTTAAAATAAGTGCTATTATACTAACTGTAGCGGCAGGTTAGGTTGTGTTTTGGCTCATTTTATTTAAAGAAAATGTTTAGCAACAATGAGTAGATAGGCAAATCGTTGAATGTCGAGCATTAATACTCTCCGTTTTAATTTGTTACAATAGCTGTTTGTAAACCAATTGTTATTGTAATCAAATGTAAGGAATTTGGTGGTAAATGTAATTTTTATGTTCACTATTTGATTTTTCTATATATATCAGTATGTTATTTTTTTTGAAGATATGCTTTTTATTCTTTTTTAATTTTTCTTTTTGTGCAAACCGCGTATAATCAACACGTTTTGGATCGTCGTTGGGCGTATTAAGTTTATTTATGTTTAATAAGGCTAATTTTTGTGATACTTGATATCTTAGGACTATTTTTGTGTTCATTCATGAGCCTTTTTGTTTTTAGAAAGTTTGCAATCTACATAAACTTAGTTGACCAGCCTAATGAAAGAAAACATCATACTGGTGCGGTTCCATTAGTTGGTGGACTTGCTATTTTCATTGTTGTATTCAGTTACTTAATTGTTTTTTCTGAAACAATCTCTTCATCAGCTTTATACCTATTCTGTGCCGGAACACTGTTAATTGTTGGTGTTTTTGATGATTTATTCGATATTAGCTTTCGAGTTCGACTTGTAATTCAAGTAGTCATTTCATGTTTAATGATGTTTGTTGGTGAGCTAACGTTGAATAATGCAGGACAGTTAATAGGTCCATTTGATTTAGAGTTTTCTTACTTCTGTTATCTTTTTACAGTTGTTGCGGTTGTAGGAGCAATAAATGCTTTTAATATGGTAGATGGCATTGACGGGCTTTTGGGGGCGTTGGCAACCGTTACTTTCACATCTTTGGCAATCCTATTTTATTTGAATAATCAAAAGTCTCTGGCTGTTTTTAGCACAGTGATTGTCGTTACAACAATTCCTTATATTTTAATGAATCTAGGCTTCCCTCTAGGGCAACGATTTAAAGTTTTTATGGGTGATGCAGGTAGTACCGTTATAGGTTTTACTGTTATTTGGCTTTTATTGGAAGGTTCTCAGCCAGAACAAAATTCAGCTTTTAGTGCTGTAACAGCATTGTGGCTTGCTGCTGTGCCAATTATCGATGCGGTATCTACTATTGCAAGACGAGTTAGAAAAGGACAGTCTCCATTTCAACCTGATCGTGAGCACCTTCATCATATATTGCTAAGGTTGGGTTTTTCGAGTCGACAAGCGCTGTTTGTGATATGTACAGCTTCTGCTTTGTTAGCTGCGGTTGGTATTATTGCACATATATACCAAGTGCCTGATTATATAATGTTTTATTTATTCATAGCCTTAACGCTGGCATATTATTTTTGTATGTTAAGAATATGGCGCATCAGTGTTCACGTTAGAAAATTTATAAAAAAAATAAATAGTAAATAAAGTGGCACTTCACTTCATTAATAACCTTTTGAACTAAATGGAAGTAAATTTTGAGCTCAGTAAAACACGAAACGAATCAAAACGATGAAATTAAGCTTTCTCACCTTTTTGAGATCTTGTGGAACTACAAAATCTTTATCGTTTTGTTTACTTTGTTATGTTCAGTAGCCACTGTCTTTTACGCAATTAATAAACCTAATGTATATACTGCCAGAGGAATTTACATGCCTAAATCTGATGGCGGTGCGGGTGGTTTAGCAAAGTTAGCTGGTCAATTTGGTGGTTTAGCAAGCTTAGCAGGTGTTAACCTTGGCGGCAGTGGCGAAAGTAAAACAGATGTTGCGATAGAGCTATTATCCTCGCGTTACTTTTTGCAGTCTTTCATTGAAAAGCATGACTTAGTTGTGCCTTTGTTAGCAGTGACTAAGTGGGATGAACAGTCAAACAAGCTTGTTTATAATCATGAGCTCTATGACCCACAACAAAAAAAGTGGGTTAGAGAAGCACCTCCGGGAAAAAACGTAATTCCTACCTCATGGGAAGCATACGAATATCTTAAAAAAAGCATCAATGTAGAATATGAGTCAAAAAAGGGATTAGTGAAAATCTCTTTAGTTTATTATTCTCCTAAACTTGCTGCTGAATGGTTAGAGCTTTTAGTTAAAGATATGAACGAGTTTTGGAAGCAAAAAAAGCTAGATGAAACTAAGCGCCATATTGATTTACTAACGAGTAAGGCCGATAAAACTCAAGTGGCAGAAATCAAAGAGGTCTTTTTTACTTTGATTGCTGAACAAACGAAATCTAACTTATTAGCTCAAGCAACAGACGAATCTATGTTTGAGACTGTCGCAGAGGTTATTGTACCAGAAGAGAAATCTGCACCGAGTCGCGCATTATTATGCATTATAGGCTTTATTTTTAGTGGTTTTTTTGCCTGTGTTGTGTCACTTATTATGGGATTTTCGAAAAAGCGTCAGCAACAGCTAAACGGTTAGAAAATGAAGGATATAACACTCGGAAGCTATCATAACTTTTTGTCAGAACTGGCAGTTATGATGATGTCTTTTTATATTTTAGCTGATATGCTTTCTGGTTTTTCAATCATTTATCTTGGTGTAGATATTAAAGCATCATTAATTTATAAAATGCCTCTGCTAATTTTGATATTAGCTTTAATTGCCCGAAGTAATATTAACCTATTCAATTTATTGCTATTATTTATTCTTATCATGTTTGTCGGTCCATTCTTTCAGTTTCTGGACCATGCACGTGCAGATTTTTTTATAGCTGATTTCTCCACTGCGATAAAAATTCTAATGCCAATCTGCATTTTCTTCTTATACCGAGAGTGGTACAAGAAGCAGCCCAAGTTTGCTATTGAAAGTACTCATAAAATTTTAACTTGCTGTTTTTTCATCCTAAGCATGAACTTCATGCTTGGGGTGCTTGGTTTTGGTAAAAGCACTTACGATTTTGGTAATGGGACTACCGCAGGTACAACAGGGGTGATAATGGCGGGTAATGAGCTAGGTGGGGCCTTTCTTGTAGCTTATACCTATATGCTTCATAGATTCTGGAATGAGCGAGGTATCTTTTGGTATGTATTGCTATCATTTTTTACAATCTTTTGTGGTGTTACTGTATCTACCAAAACCACAATTCTTGCAGCAATAATTATTGTATTTCTAGTGCCAATTGTTAATGAGCGAGAGAGGCTTTATCGCTTAACCCTATTAAAGTTAAAAATTTTTGCACCGATCATAATATTAATAATAGCAATTGTAATTATGATCATTGATCTTCTGCAAACTTTAGGACTATATGACCGCTTTATTTGGCTTTATAACAAGGGTGGCTTGCTTGGTATGTTACTGTCTGGTCGTGAAGTTATGGTTGCACAAAATTTTGAAATAGTTCAACAAAATAGCAACCTCTTTGAGCAGCTATTTGGTCAAGGTGAGGCTATTTCATTGAAACGAGTCGATGGTTCAGCTACGACTGAGGTTGATGGGGTAGATGTATTTATTTTCTTTGGCATATTTAGCTTCTTATTTGTATTAAGCTTTTATGTTTATACTTTTTACAAGGCTCATCAACAGACATTATCCAGGACTAATTATTTCGCTCCCTTTGTTTTTTTAGCAAGCTTCATTTTGTTAATTCTTTCGCAGCTAAGTGGGCATATTTGGGGCTCTGGAACGGTAGGAATTTTAATGGGAGTCATGCTTGGCTCTATTAATAACACTGAAAAGCAAAAGTTATGAAACCAAGTTTCTAATTTTATTTTCTTAAGGTGTTATAATTCATTTTTGCTATCACAACCATTAAAGTAACAGTGATGGATATGATTATTTTTGAAGTAGGTAACGTTACTTCAATTAGATATAAATAAGTTTAGGATTAAAAGATGAATCTAGTTGTTCTGACTGGGCGTTATCCATCAACAGATAGCCCTTACAGCCATATGTTTGTACATACTCGCTCAAAACAATATATTGCTCAAGGACACACCGTAACAGCGCTTGTGCCAAGTGAAAAAGAAGAAAAATACACAATAGATGGTGTAAATGTAATTCTTGGCCCTGTAAACAAGTTAATAAAATATCTTGCGAACGTTGATCGCGTCATGATTCACTTATTATTGCATCGCTTTTCAAAGGCAATTGATGCAAGTGTGCTTTATCGATACGTGCTTGATCATAAGCTACCTACTTTGTTCTTCATACATGGTGTTGAAGTGCAAACAATCTGGAATGATAGACGTGATGATATATCTTGGTTAGCTCCTAAGAGTATAGCTCGCTGGCTATATCGTGATTGTTATTTGATCAAAAAGATGCAAAAAACCTTAGCAGAATTTGTTGAGTCAGATATACCAGCAAAATTTATAACGCCTTCAGATTGGATGCTACAAGAAGCAATAAATAATACCGGAGTAGACTTACGCCAAAAGTCATTGGTTATAGCAAATGGTATTGATACTGAAAACTTCAAATTTACTGAGCGTTGGGCTGATAGAGAAAAGCTTCTTAGTATTAGACCTCTAAATTACCGAGGAAAATATGCAGTTGATTTAGTGTTAGAAACAGCACGTCGTATGCCTGGAAATATTCAAACCGCACTTTACGGCAAAGGTCCAGATGAAGATAAAATTAAGTCAGTAATTTCAGAGCAAAATTTATCAGACAGACTTACATTAAACTCTCGTTTTTTACAACCTGTAGAAATTCCATCTGTGCATCAACAGGCTGGTATATATTTAGGTGTTACTAGAATGGATGCCCAAGGGGTATCTATGTGTGAAGCTATGTCTTCAGGACTACCTACAGTATCTTTTTCTACTTGTGCTATCCCTGAGTTTATAGAGCACAATAAAACGGGCTTACTAGCCAAACCATATGATATGGATGAATATTGTTCTCTAGTTAATGAACTTATAGAAAATAGAGAACTATTTGAAAAAATTGCATGGAGTGCTCATCAGTCAATGGTTGCGATCGATATTCGCAAAACCTCAGAACAAGAGCTTAGCGCTAAGCTAGATTAATACCATGTCTTTAGATTTTTCAATTTGTACACCTGTATACAACAGAGCCCATCTATTACCAAGGTTATATGAGAGCCTAAAATCGAGCTGTTCAGAGGGAATTTCGTTTGAATGGCTCATTGTCGATGACGGCAGTATTGATGATATTCAAAGCTTCATAAAAGAAGTTGAGTCTGAGGGGCTTTTAGATTATCGATATATCAGAAAAGAAAACCAGGGGAAGCATTCATGTATGAATGTGTTCTTTAAAGAGGCCAAAGGTGAACTTACATTAATTCTTGACTCTGATGACTTGTTGGCTCCAAACGCGCTTAAAGAAGCTAATAAAATATGGAAACAGATCGGAAAACAAGAGAAGTTTGCTGGGATTGTAGGTTTGTGTATTGATTTAGCTACGCAAAAGCCTAGCGCGCAAGAGTTTCCTAAAGACCCTATGGAATCGACGATCTTAGAGAATGCATATAAATATAATATGAAAGGGGATCGTTGTGATTTCATCAGAACATCTTTATTGAAGGGCAAAGCTTTCCCTGTATACAGTGACGAAAAATTTATGCCCGAAGCTGTAATAACAACAGCGTTTGATGCAGATAAAAAGTATTATTGCACAAATTCATCTTTTAAAATTATTGAGTATCAAGCAGATGGCTTAACAAATAGCTATGATAAGCTAGCGATGAGAAATCCTAAAGGCATGTGTTTACGGTTTAAGCTAATCCTCGAAAATATCAACTTAATAAAGCTGCCATCGGGCAAGAATAAGCTAAAGTTTTACGGTAATTATATGCGTTATTTATGCCACCGCGACGGGGTAGTAAAAGCGTTAGTTGAATACTGTAAGATACCCAAGTTTTTCTTGTTGAATTGGTTTATAGGTGCGCCTGTCGGAAGCGTTATGTACGTGAAAGATAAATTAATGAAGGGCAGTTAATGGCACTGTTTTGGGGGTACTTCTCTCGCTTTTCTAGCCTAGCGAGTAGCTTAATTATTATGCCATTTGCTTTAGCAAATTTTACTGAAGCAGAGTTTTCTCTTTGGATGATTTTTGTTGCCTTCTATGGGCTAATTGTTGTTTTTGACTTTGGCTTAAGTAGTACCTTTTCACGCCAAATGAACTATGTGCTATGTGGTGCGCAAACACTAGAAAAGCAAGGCGTTAGCGGTGAGTTTGACAAGTCAAATATCAACTATGCTCTTTTCTCTACGGTTATTGACAGCGCAAAGTTCATCTTTTTAATTATTGCTGTATTAACCACACTCATATTAGCGATTGCGTATTTCTTCTATCTAGAAACCGTGGCATCTAACTCAGGTTTAAATATTCAATATGAGTGGTTACTTTATAGTGCTGCGGTTGTTATTAATATATTTTGCCTTTTGTACAATGCACTTTTTTTTGGAACTAACAACGTTGCCAGCATTTATAAAGTAACAAGCTACAATAATATTGCATTTTTTATTGTGGCCATTTCGATGATCTTAAATGGTTACACCTTAATAGCAATTGCAGTAGCAAGGGTTGTATCCGCATTTGTTTACTTTGTAGCTTCTAAGTATGAAATCAATAAATATAAGATGCTGCAAGGGTACCAATCAGTTAACTTTGATAAAGTGAAACCAACACTGTTTAAAATTTTACCTAATGCTAGCCGTATAGGCATAGTATCGTTAGGTAACTTTATGCTTACTAAAATATCAATATTAATTATTGCTTACTATTTCAGTGCATCAGACTCGGCAACATATTCATTGGCATTAAACCTATTCACCATATTAAGTGCCGTAAGTTTATTGTATATGACCGTTGTTACGCCTTCTTTAAACCGTGCTATGCAAGAGAAGAGCTATCAAACAGTTAAACGCTTACAGGGTCGTGTTAGGCTAGTATCAATGTTAATGGTTGTGTTGGGGTGTATAGGCATTAGTATTATTGGACCATTTTTACTAAAGTTGATTGGTTCAGAAACAAGTTTACCAGAGCTACCATCATTACTATTTTTTAGTTTAATGATCTTATTAGATGTTAATAGACAGATTTCAATGAACTTTATTGCGGCTAATAACCATGTGCCATTCTCAAAAGCTATCGTGCTTTCGGGGTGTATCACTTTATTAGCAACCATTGCACTGTTTGAACTAGGGTATCAGCACTTCATATTACCAATAATTATTCAAATAATTGTTCAGTCAGCTTTTAATAATTGGTATTGGACTGTTGTAGAAAAGCGCACTCTAAAGGAAATGGCTGTAAATGCAGCATAATGGCATAGGTTTTAATCGTTTGTGAAAGCTTAAAGTAACTTTAAGCTTTCACAAATTTGCTTTGCTTTTGTAAACTCGCATTTTTTATATGGAGTAGGTGTAAAAGTTTTAGCTTGTTTAATTTTATCTATCACTTCACAAGGGTTATAACAGCCAAGGCCATAGCCGTTAGTGTCAACAAAGCGCACTAAATCTTGCTGATGAGGATCAAGGCGTTCGGTGTTTTGAACTACAATTATTTTTTTACCCATTTCCAGTAAGTTATAAACGCTTCCTGCACCAGCATGAGTAATTACTAAGTCAGCTTGTTCATAATATTTATGAATATCACTGACAAACTCGATCGTTGTCACTGATGGGTTTTTATATTCGCCATCAGCAATTTGAAAAATAGCATCATCTTCATCAGTCAACGCTTTTTCTATTTCAAAAAATAGCGAGTCGTAGCGGGTACTACCGACGGTTGCAAATATTTTCATAAACGGCCTGAATAAATTGCGTTAGGGTAAAGCGCGAGTAAGTCTTCGTTTTGTACAAAGAAAGTATCGGCAATGCGATACATCACTTTTCCAGTTAAAGAACGGCTATAGAAGCGCGACCACGATTCTAAAAAGATGACTTTTTTACCTAATAGCTTAAATATTAAAGCGGGCAAAATAACCATTCCTGGCCCTGTAGAAACAAGCCCAGTTACCTTGTAATTACGAGTGATTTGTATGCATTGCTTTGATGTTGTAAAAGCATTCTTTAGCAACTGAAATGGGGCTTTCCACTTGCTAAATTTATCTCTAGGCTCATTACACTCAAAGTGTTTTAGAGAATTAAAATTATCTTTTGTATCAGATATTGATACAAAATCGAATTCAGCATGCGTTTTCATTAAGGCCAAAAGCCTTTTCATTTGTTCTTTGTGACCACCACTTCCATAAATGATGAGCGTTACAGGTTTTTTTTCCAAAAAAGTCACCGTTGTAATTTAATTGGGGCGATTATAATAAAGGCCTGCCAGTATTTCTATTATTTATAAAAAGTAGCTACTTCAGAATGTAGTCAATGATGACTTTGGTTAGTCTTGTAGGATCATAGTTTTCTATGACCTCTTTTTTACCGGCAGAATCAAATTGCTCAATATTGTTTGTCATAGTTTGAATCGCCGAGCACAAATGTTCTTTGTTGTGAGTATCGATAGTGATTCCAACATGGGGTTTAACAATATCGGCAACAGGACCGTTATTAAAAGCAACAATAGGTAAGCCCAAACTCATCGCTTCAATAAATACAACACCAAAAGAATCATAGATAGAAGGCAAACAAAAAATATCAGCGCTCTGTAAAGCCTTAGTTTTATTTGAGTCAGCCAGCCAACCTAAAAACTCAACACGGTCAGCAACCCCTAAGTTTTCAGACAGAGAAACAAGTTGGTTCTTAAGTGGTCCATCGCCAATCACCTTTAGTTTTACATTAGGTAAATCTGGCAGTGTTTTAATAACTAAATCAAGCCCTTTCCCTTCTATGAAACGAGCCATTGATACAAGAGTTACATTGTTTTTATCAAATTGTTTTTGAGGAGTCGGTTCGTGTGCATGTTCAAAAAGCTTATAAGCTAAAGGGTTAGCAACAACAAGAGTGTCTTTTACAAGCCCTTTTTCTTCTAATAGAGTTTTCCACCAAGGAGTAACAACTACTACTTTATTGGCAGGTAAAAGAAAAACCTTAAGAGCCCACATACCAAACTTGCTGTTAGTATATTGGTATAGAGTAGGTGAGTGAAAGTGAATAATCACTTCGCCGCCAAGTGCTTTTACAGTTAGTGCTACAATAAACTTACGAGTCATTGAAAACCATGGGCCACAATGAAGCCAATAAATCCGGCGGCGCTTAATATTTTTTAGTGAACTAAAAATAAGCTTAAACCAAGCATTAACAAAATAAAGTATGGTGCCTTTACTATCGTTGTGAGTATTGATCCGTTCGAAAGGTTGCCCTAACTTTAAAAAAGCTTCTTCAAAAGCTTTTAAAACTGTACTTATACCGCCTTTTGTTTCTGTTGAATGCGTACCGACGATATATATTAAAGGGTTTCTCATTTTAAAAGCCTGTTACGAAAATGAGCAAGAATAGGTAAATTGCTGGATAAAAAATAACGCATTTTCTTTACCTGAAGGCCACAAAAAAGCTGTTTAACAAATAAACTTAAAGGGTAGCGTTTCTTTTGTGCTACCAAAATCAAAAAAGAGAGGTTTTCTTTGTTACAGCGTGACATGTCTTGATGATGCTTTTTAATATACTGGTTGTAACCAGTCACTTTATTTTTAACAGTTGTGATACGGGTTTCTTCGTGGCCTTGATGCTGTATGTAAGAATAGCCTTTTAACATTTTTGCAGGGCCAAATTGCTTTATTAGTCGCGTCCATGTGTCGTAATCCTGGCAAGCTTTGAAAGAAGTATCAAAACCTTTTATCAATTTAAGTTTGTAAGTTTCAGTAAAAACTTGGTTTGTTGCATAGTTATAACTCAAGATTTTAGCGAGCGAGATTTCACCTCCGCCAGCATCAATCACTTTACCTTTTTTGCCATAAAACCATAACACGCCATGGGATAAAAAGGCGTAGTTTGGATCATAGTTACTAACAAGCGACTCTAACCGGTGAGGTAAAAACTCATCGTCGTCATCAAGGCCTGTAATGTATTTACCTTCAGCTATATTAATCGCTTTATTTCTGGCTGCACACGCCCCAATGCTTGTTTGTTGATGAATTACTCGAACACGAGGTTCAATACTACTTAATTCGTCTAACCAGCTTTTTGTTTGCGCGCTGTCAGTAGAACCATCATTAACTATTATTAGCTCAAAGTTAGTAAAGGTTTGATTTAAAACAGATTCAACTGCTCGCTTTAATAATGGCAAACGGTTCTTAGTGGGAAGGTATATTGATACTATTACATTTTTCTCTTCCACTATACTGCATGCCCATATTAATCAATTATTTTTCTACGCTTATGGTATCTGTATCAACTGTAAATATCAAAACACAGAACCATAAACAGATCGTTTTATATTAACATTATTCCGTAGTAGAATGCTGGAGTTTTTGCAGTAAAAAGTTAGATGACACGTTCAAGCACAAACAAAAGGCAAGCATTAATAATTTAGTCTCTTAAACCGATCGCAACTTTTGAATCGATCTTAAGGAAAACAATGAAAGTATTAACAGTATTTGGTACCCGCCCCGAAGCAATTAAAATGGCGCCGCTAGTTCTTGCGCTCGAAAACGATGCAAGAATTGAAGCAAAAGTGTGTGTAACAGCGCAACACCGAGAAATGCTTGACCAAGTATTGGATCTTTTTCAAATTACGCCTGATTATGATTTAAACATAATGAAAGCAGGCCAAGACCTATACGACATCACCAGTAAAATTTTACTCGGTTTACGTGATGTGCTTGATGAGTTTAAACCAGATTGGGTGCTTGTTCATGGTGATACAACCACTACATTTGCAGCATCAATGGCCGCTTTTTACAAGCAAATTAAAGTAGGGCACGTAGAAGCAGGTTTACGTACAGGTAATTTGTATAGCCCATGGCCAGAAGAAGCAAACCGCACATTAACGGGCGTATTAACAGCAAAACATTTTGCCCCTACGCAAGCGTCTGCAGATAACTTATTACGTGAACACGTATCAAAAAACGCTATTTTTGTAACGGGTAACACGGTAATAGATGCATTACTGCAAGTTAAAAATAACGTATTGCCAAAAGACGATGTACAGCAGCAGCTAACCGACAAGTTCGCTGAAATTTTAGATAAACCTTATGTACTCATCACAGGTCATCGTCGCGAAAGCTTTGGTGGTGGGTTTGAGCGAATTTGTCAATCAATTTCGTCGTTGGCCTCAAAATACTCTGACTATAACTTTGTATATCCTGTGCACTTAAACCCAAATGTACAAGAACCGGTTAAACGCTTGCTGGCAGATAAAAGCAATGTAAAGCTTATCGATCCACAAGACTACTTACCTTTTGTATTTTTAATGAATCAAGCGTATTTAATTTTAACAGACTCAGGTGGCGTACAAGAAGAAGCGCCAAGTTTAGGTAAGCCTGTGTTAGTAATGCGTGATACCACAGAACGCCCAGAAGCAGTAGCTGCAGGTACCGTTAAGTTAGTAGGCACAGACACCGATAAAATTATAAACGCGGTGAGTGATCTGATTGAAAATAAAGAAACATACAAAGAAATGAGCTTTGCACATAACCCTTATGGCGATGGAAAAGCATGCGAGCGCATTATTGAAGGGCTATTTACTAATTAAATAACCTACACCTGCCTACAATAGGTTAAGAGCTTAGCCATTTCCAATGTAAGACTAGGCTTGCTTGTGAGCATAACTATTTATGCTTACAAGCATTTTCTAGTACTCTTTTATTTAAACCGCTTTTAGAAACATTCCCAAGCTTGAAATATGCAGACTTGCCTGTATAATGCGCCCTACTTAAGGATGTTCCAATGTAAATGGATAGTAATGCAAAGTTGCTAAATTACGAATAATCAAGTCAGTTATGTCTTCGACTTTAATTACTTCTTAAAAGAACTCCATAGAAATTGTAAAAGCTTTACTACTAAAGTGCTTTGAAAAGCTGCCTTAGCTGCATTTTTCAAGTGAATAGTACTGTCATGCTTTTGTATATAAATAGATGTGTTTAGCCTTGATTCAAGGCCTTGTTAACTTGCGTATAACAAGCCGTCATGCTTTAATTGATCAGCTTTAAAATAAGTAAGTGTAAACTTATATAATAATCTTTTAGGAAGAAGAATGGCGTTCAAATTTAAACTCCTTGCAGCAACTTTATCTCTCCTCTCTGTAAGTGCATGTACAATCATACCAGGTAGTCATTACGAAGGTATTGATTCAGGCGCTCAAGTAGAAAACTTAGAAAAAGACCTCGAAAAAGTCAATATTCAAGTTATTGATTCTTCTTTAATAAATATTCAAAAACGCGAAGTTAAACAGGTTAATACAACCAACCGAAAAGGCATTGATACCTCTGATTATCAATACCGCCTAGGGGTGGGTGATGTGCTAACCATTGGTGTATGGGATCATCCAGAGTTAACTATTCCTGCAGCTGTACAACGTACAGCCGAGTTTGATGGTTTTCGTGTAGCAGAAGATGGCACAATAACTTATGCATACGCACCTAAAATACCAGCAGCAGGCCGCACTGTTGCAGAAGTACGCGCTGACTTGGTAAAGCGCTTAAGCCGCGTAATCGAAAACCCGCAAGTTGACATAAAAATAGTTGGCTTTAGAAGTCAAAAAACTTATGTAACAGGCGAAGTAGAAAACCCAGGTGTATACCCAATTACAGAAATTCCACTCACAATTATAGACGTATTAAACAACGCAGGTGGTATTACTGATCGTGCTGACTGGCGAGAAGTAACTTATACATCGGGTAACAAAACAGAAATAATCCGCCTTGATGACTTTTACAGCCATGGTGATATTTCGCAAAACCGTTTATTAAAACATGGTGATATTGTACATGTTAGCCGTAACGACAAACACCAAGTGTATGTATTAGGTGATGTAATTAAAGCAGGCACGGTAGATATTGACCGCTATGGCTTAAACCTAGCTCAAGCATTAAGTGATACCGGTGGTATTAGAGAAGCCACTGCTGACGCAAACGGTATTTTTGTATTACGTAAGCGCGACCTAGCCAAAGATGGCGTAATTGCAGACGTATACCAATTACACGCTAAAAATGTAGCAGCACTGGTATTAGCAGAGCAATTTGAGTTAAAGCCACACGATATTGTGTATGTAACTTCTGCACCGCTTGCACGCTGGAACCGCGTAATAAGCTTATTGTTACCGTCTATTTCTACGGTTGACTCAATTAACGATGTAGCCAATACAAACTAAGGATAAGTATGTTTGACTCTGTATTAGTAGTGTGTGCTGGCAATATTTGTCGTAGCCCAACTGCCGAGTATGTACTTAAAAGTAAGTTACAAAACAAAGGGATTACTGTTACTTCAGCTGGTTTAACTGCATTAGAAGGTAAGCCAGCCGATGCCACTGCTCAGCAAATTGCTGAGCAGCATGGTATTAATATGGCAGAGCACCGTGGCCAACAAATAAATTCAGCATTAGTACAGCACAACAGCGTTATTTTAGTGATGGAACAGCGTCATTTAACTGACTTATGCGCACGTTATCCTCAAGCAAGAGGTAAAACGTTTTTGTTAGGCAAATGGTTAAACGACACCGAGATCCCCGACCCATATCGTCAGAGCTTAGAAGCATTTACCCATGTTTATGAGCTAATCGATAGCGCTTGTAGCGCTTGGCAAAAGTATTTATAAGGAAACTGCATTAATGAATGCTCAGCCTTCAACGCTAAATAATAGTAACCGAACAACACAAACTAGCCCGCAAGAGTTGCAAGAAATTGATTTAATGGCGCTACTGGGCGCTTTGCTCGACCGTAAATTATTTATTATGGCCATTACCGGCGTGTTTATGGTGCTGGGTGTAATTTATGCTTTGTATGCAGCGCCTGTTTACCAAGCCACTGCCATGATACAGGTAGAAGACAACAGTGCTACAGTTCCAGGCTTTGACGACATGAGCGGTATGTTCGAAAGTACCTCGGCTGCAGTAACCGAAATAGAGCTATTAAAATCACGCTCTGTAATTGGCGAGGCAGTCGACAAATTAAACCTAGATACGGTAGTTAAACCTAAACTATTCCCATTAATAGGTAACCGCGCATACCGAAGCTTTAAACCAAGCTCACCGGGTGAACTGGCTGAGCCTAGTTTTGGTGCAAGCTCATATGCATGGGGGGGCGAGAGCATTGATGTATTTAGGTTTGATGTACCTAGCTTTAATATTGGAACTGAGTTTGTTGTGGTAGCACAACAAAATAACCAATTGGCACTATTAAACGAAGCTGGTGAAACAGTATTAACTGGGCAAGTAGGGCAAGAGCTTTCTAACGGTATTATTGAGCTAACTGTACGTAGCTTAAATGCACGCCCAGGTACCGAGTTTATTATTACCAAACGTGATCGTTTAAATACAATTTTAGATTTACAAGCAGCTATAGGTGCCAGTGAAAAGGGCAAAGACTCGGGCATTATTAACTTAACCTTACAAGATACCGATTTTAGTTATGCTGAAAAAGTGCTTGAGCAGGTGGCAGGTATTTATGTGCGCCGCAATGTAGAGCGCAACAGCGCTGAGGCACAAAAGTCACTTGAGTTTTTAGAGGTACAATTACCAGAGGTCAAAAAACAGCTCGAATTTGCCGAAAAACGCTTTAACGATTACCAAATTAAACAGCAATCAGTAAACATAACGCTAGAAACACAAGGCGTACTTGATCAAATTGTTCAGCTTGAAACTAAATTACAAGAGTTAGAGTTACAGCGCTTAGAGCTTAGCCGTAAATTTAAAAAAGGTCACCCTGCATACCAAGGCATACTTGAGCAAATAAAAGCAGTTAAAAAACAAAAAGATGACCTAACAAGCGAAGTAACTAACTTACCCTCTACCCAGCAAGAGTTATTGCGATTAACCCGTGATGTAGAAGTAAGCAACCAAATTTACACTATGCTACTGGCTAAAACACAAGAGCTCGATATTGTTCGCGCGGGTACAGTAGGTAACGTACGTATTATTGATCACGCAGAGGTGAATACATCAAAACCGGTTAAGCCTAAAAAAGCGCTTATAGTGGTTATGGCAACTATGCTAGGTGGCATGATTGCTGTAGCGATTGTATTAGTGCAAAAAGCGCTCCATAAAGGTATTGAAGACCCTAGCGAAATTGAGGCCATGGGCTTACCAGTTTACGCAAGTGTGCCGTATTCAGACCATCAAGATCAGTTAGTCTCGTTTGGTAAGCTTAAAAATCGAAAAGCCACCCAAGCCAATACCATATTGGCGGTTGAAAACCCTGCGGACTTAGCAATAGAGGCACTACGTAGCCTGCGTACTAGCTTACATTTTGCGATGATGGAGGCAAAAAACAACGTTATTGCAATATCGGGCCCAAGCCCAGGTGTAGGTAAATCATTTATATCGGTTAACTTAGCAACCGTATTAGCGCAAAGTGATAAAAAGGTACTAATAATTGATGCAGATATGCGTAAAGGTTACTTACAAAAAGCGTTTAACGAAAAATGGGAAAACGGCTTAAGTGACTTTTTATCGGGCCGATTAGAGCTTAAAAATGTAATTAAGCAAACTAAAATACCAAACCTGCATTTAATTACCCGCGGCCAAGTACCACCAAATCCGTCTGAATTATTAATGCATGAGCGTTTTTCAAAACTGGTAGATACCATTAAAGAGCATTACGACTTAGTAATTATAGATACGCCACCTATTTTAGCAGTAACAGACCCTGCAATTGTGAGTGCCCATGCAGGGAGTACCTTACTTGTTACCCGTTTTGGCCAAAACCATGTACGTGAACTAGAGCTAACCCGAAACCGTTTTGAACAAAATGGCATTGATGTAAAAGGCGTAGTGTTTAACGGTATTCTAAAAAAAGCCAGTAATGCTTATGGATATTATGGCTATTACAATTATGAATATAAATCGAGTACATAATTGTATCGAGGCTACTTTTTAATGCTGTGAAAATAAATAGTCATAAGCTAGATAGTTAAAATTGATTGTTTCCAATGAGCAAAGTATCTCAGCGATTCTTTATAATGGCTGAGATACTTGAACATAGAAATTAAAAGTTGTAAGGCTTTATAAAGTAGCCTTCACACGGAAAATACAAAGTACAAAAGGCTTTTATTGTGAAAATTTTAGTAACAGGTGGTGCCGGTTTTATCGGCAGTGCAGTTGTTAGGCACATCCTTTCAAATACTAAAGATAGCGTAGTTAATGTTGATGCCTTAACCTATGCTGGCAATCTTCAATCACTTCCTGGTGCAGAGAATTCTGAGCGATATTTTTTTGAACACGTAAATATATGTGATCGCGCTGAACTTGATCGTGTTTTTTCAATACATAAACCAGATGCAGTAATGCACTTAGCAGCTGAAAGCCATGTAGATCGCTCAATTACAGGCCCTGCTGAGTTTATTCAAACAAATATTGTGGGAACTTACAATCTATTAGAAGCAGCACGTGAATATTGGAATTCATTAAATGGTGACTCTAAAAAATTGTTTAGATTTCATCATATTTCTACAGATGAAGTCTATGGTGACTTGCCACACCCTGATGAACAAGAAGATGGTGCTTTAAGTGAGGGATTACCTCTATTTACTGAACAAACCTCATATGCTCCGAGTAGTCCTTACTCATCAAGTAAAGCATCAAGCGATCACTTAGTACGTGCTTGGTTACGCACTTACGGCTTTCCAACCATAGTGACTAATTGCTCTAATAATTATGGGCCGTATCACTTTCCAGAAAAACTCATTCCATTAGTGATTTTAAACGCCTTGGAAGGCAGGTCTCTACCAATATACGGCAAGGGGGATCAAATTAGGGATTGGCTCTATGTAGAAGATCATGCTCGGGCTTTATATAAAGTTGTTACCGAAGGTAAAGTGGGTGAAACCTACAATATTGGCGGCCATAATGAAAAGCAAAACTTGGAAGTAGTGCAAGCAATTTGTGCGATATTAGACATTTTAGTACCTAAGGAAAGTAAATACGCAGAGCTAATCACTTATGTAGCAGACCGACCTGGCCATGATAGGCGTTATGCTATTGACTCTTCGAAAATACAAAGAGAGCTTGGTTGGACACCTAACGAAACATTTGAAACTGGTTTAAAGAAAACAGTTCAGTGGTACTTAGAAAATCAAAAGTGGTGTGAAAATGTTCAAAATGGTTCTTATCAGCGAGAGCGCTTAGGCGAAATCGCATAAATAAGGAAGGAGTACCTTGTGAAAGGAATAATCTTAGCTGGCGGATCAGGCTCTCGCTTATACCCAATTACTCTTGGAGTGTCTAAGCAATTACTACCTATTTACGATAAGCCTATGATTTATTATCCATTATCGGTATTAATGCTAGCGGGTATACGTGAAGTTCTAATTATTACTACCCCAGAAGATAGCGATTCTTTCAAGCGCTTATTAGGTGATGGTTCTCAATTTGGTATCGAAATAACCTATACAGTACAGCCTAGCCCCGATGGTTTAGCTCAAGCCTTTGTACTAGGAGAAGATTTTATTGGTAACGATGATGTGTGTTTAGTCCTGGGTGATAATATTTTTTATGGTCAAAGTTTTACCCCTAAACTTAAACGTGCGGTTGAAAATGCAAAAAACGGTAATGGAGCGACCGTATTTGGTTACCAAGTCAAAGATCCTGAGCGTTTTGGTGTGGTTGAATTTGATCATAATAAAAAAGCAATTTCGATAGTAGAAAAACCAACAAAACCTAAATCGCATTATGCTGTAACTGGCTTATATTTTTATGATAACTCGGTAGTTGAATTAGCTAAAAAAGTTAAACCATCAAACCGGGGTGAGTTAGAAATAACATGCTTAAATGAAATATTCCTTGAGCATAATAAGTTAAATGTAGAAATATTAGGGCGTGGTTTTGCTTGGTTAGATACAGGCACACACGAAAGCTTACTTGAAGCAGCTCAGTTTGTTGAAACTATCGAAAAACGACAAGGTTACAAAATTGCCTGTTTAGAAGAAATAGCCTTTAATCAGGGATGGTTAACAAAAGCTGAGCTAGAGAAGCTTGCTAAGCCATTACTAAAAAATGGTTATGGGCAATACTTAATGGATTTAATGGAATAGTAATGAGTATAGCGTTAAATAGCCCTGTTGCGCCTAATTTAGGAAAGTTAACCCAATATTTAGAGCAAGTGAATAATAGCGGTTGGTATACTAATTTTGGCCCGCTTCATCAACAATTAACCGAAAGGTTAGAGGCTTATTTAGGGGTTAAAAACCTACTGCTTGTTTCTAATGGCACTTTAGCTTTGCAAGTTGCAAGTAAAGTACTGGGTATAACTCATGCGGTAACCACGCCATTTAGCTTTGTTGCGACAACAAGTGCATTACTTTGGCAAAATATAAATACACAATTTTGTGACATAGACTCAAAAACTTTTAACTTATCACCTCAAGCGACTAAAAAAGCGTTGCAACTAGAGTCGTGTATTAACGGTATAGTCGCCACACACGTTTATGGTAACCCCTGTGATGTTGATGTGTTTGAACAGCTGTCACAGCAATATAATATCAAGGTGATTTATGATGCTGCACATGCTTTTGGCGTTAGAGTTAATGAGCAGTCGGTACTTAATTTTGGGGATGCGAGTACACTGAGCTTTCACGCAACTAAGGTATTTCATACCGTTGAGGGGGGGGCGATAGTTTTTAAGCGTAAAGAAGATTATGAAAAAGCAAAGCAACTGATTAACTTTGGTTTAGATAATGGTGAAATAACCGATGTGGGTATTAACGCAAAATTAAACGAGTATCAATGTGCGGTAGGTTTAACGTTACTTGATGACATTGACGAAGTAATAAAGCACCGATCTTTGCTTTTTAGTACATACCGGCAACAACTTGAAAAGATTGTAGAACTGCCAGAGTGGCATAAACAAGCTAATAGCAATGGTGCCTACTTCCCAATTAAGCTGCAAAGTAAACAACAATTAGAAAAAGTGTGTGAAGCGTTAAGCAAAAACGAAATTCAATATAGACCTTACTTTAAGCCCTCGTTAGAAACTGTATTTAGTCATTTAAAGTGCCATGGTGTTGAAGTATCAGCTGATGTAGCTGAAAAGATATTGTGTTTGCCTCTACATGCTAATATGACTTTAAAAGATATAAATTTAGTAAGTGATACAATTAAAGGAGCATTGAGATGAGCTTTGCCGTAATGCAGCCTTACTTGTTCCCTTATTTAGGTTACTACCAATTAGTTAACTCAGTAGATACCTTTGTTTTTTACGATGATGTTACCTACATTAAAAATGGTTATATCAACCGTAATAATATTTTAGTAAATGGCCAAGCTCAGCGTATAACTGTACCTGTACCTGGAGCGTCTTCAAATAAGCTAATTAAAGATTTACATTTTGATATTAATATAAAAAAAGTGCTCAAAACTATTCAGCAAGCATATATAAAAGCACCTTATTTTACAGCTGTTTATCCTATTATTGAGAAGGTGCTAACCAGTAAAGAACGTCAAGTTGCAGTATTATGCGCAAAAAGTATCACTTCAGTATTTAACTATTTAGATATTAGTAAAGAGTTTCTATTTTCAAGCGTTTTGGAGTATGAAAGGTCATTATCTGCCGCAGATAAGTTGCTTGCAATGGGGAAGGTACTTAATAGTACAGAGTACATTAATAGCCCTGGCGGTAAAAAATTGTATAGCAAAGAGTACTTTTCTGAAAAAGGTGTCAATTTATCTTTTATCGAAATGCAGAGTGTTAACTATGAACAAGCACATAATGATTTTGTACCTCATTTGTCGATGATTGATGTGCTCATGTGGAATAGTAAAGAACAAGTGAAATCGCTTTTTCAAGAATATAGGTTGGTTTAATGACGGCTATAGGCGGATATAATCAAATTACATTACCAAGTCTTAATACGTGTTTTCAACCCAATGTTTGTGAATTCCAGTCTGCGAGAGCTGCTTTATATGCGTATTTAGAAGCAAAAAAAATAGAGATGCTTTATTTACCAGATTATATTTGTGACAGCATATTCCCTGCAATTGAATCATTAAAAATCGAAATCAAGTTTTACTCTGTGAGTGAATTATTGTTGCCAAAGCAACAGTTCTTAAATATTGATGATGTAAGATCAAGGGTCATTTTAGTTAATTACTTTGGTTTGTTGACAAAGCCTATTAAAGAATTCGTAAATCAAAATCCTAGACTATTCATTGTAGATAACTCACAAGCTTTATTTGCTGAGCATATAGAAGGTACTGTAAGTATTTACTCACCTCGTAAGTTCGTAGGTATACCTGATGGCGGTTATCTCCTAGCGTCATGCGATATTCCAATGCCAAATGAAAGATTTGATTCTAGCCCTTATTTAAGTCACCTACTATTAAGAGCATCAGGAGATGTTAGTAAAGGGTATGAAAAATTTTTATCCGCGGAGCGAGCGCTCGATAGCTTTTATCCTAAGAGAATTTCTCAGATTTCTAGTTACATTCTTGCATCTACAAATAAAGAAAAAATAATACATAGCAGAAAAAGTAACTATGAATACTTTCAAAGAAAATTTGACGAAGCTAATAAATTGAACTTACCTCTTAATGATCAGGTTCCTCTATGCTATCCACTTAAGTTAGACTTTCCAGTAAATGAAATTTGTGAAGCACTAATCAAAAAGTCAATTTTTTTACCTCGGTATTGGCCAAGTAAATATAATGGTGAGGTTGGAATGGGTATGTTTGATAAGACACTGTTTTTACCCATAGATGAAAGGCTAAATTATAAAAAAATAGAGTTTTTATCTAATGAAATATCGAAGGTTGTAGGCATATTATGAAAGAAATTGATTTAATAAATACCTTTAGCTCTCTTGTTAATGGTGAGCATGAAAAGGTAACAGATAAAAAATACCCGTCTACATATATTGTTGGTTGTCCTAGAAGTGGAACGACCGCACTTTTACAATTGTTATCGCAAAGCGGAGCGTTTGCATATCCTACGAACTGTCTAACTCGATTCTCTGCTTCAATGAGTTATGCGACAGTAATACAAGAGTTGTTATTCAATGAAGAGTTCGGGTTTATACGTACAACAGATACGATAGATTTTAACTCAGAATACGGAAGGAGTAGTGGACCGTTAAATGCTAATGAATTCTTTCATTTTTACAGACGTTTTTTCCCTAATACTGATATTAAGCACTTAAATAAAACAGAACTTACCCAAGTTGATTGTGAAGGTTTAGAGGCAGAGCTAAAAATATTAAGCCAGTTCTATGATAAGCCATTTATAAGTAAAGGTTTAATGATGCAGTATAACTTAGAGTATTTTTACCGTAAGCTTGATAAACCAATTTTCTTGCATATCAAAAGAAATGAATTATTCGTAATGCAATCTATTTATAAGGCAAGAGTTAAAGAAAAGAAATCTGCTAATAATTGGTGGTCAGCAAAACCTAAGCAATTTGAAACTTTAAAAGATATGGATAAGTTTAGCCAGATTGCAGGACAGGTTTTCTATACTAATAATGCTATAGAAAATGCTTTACTAAATATTCCTGATAAATCAAAACTGATAGTCTCTTATGAGGATTTAGTGAGAGACCCTGTAGAAGTGCTAATAAAACTAAAAGAAAAATATCTGCAGAATGGCTTTGAATTACACTTTGAGGATATGCAAAAAATTTCGAAAAAGCTGAAGAACGGAAACGTAATTACCCTTGATGAGCAAATACTTACGCAGCTAAAACTTGCGTACGAAAAGCTAGCAAAAAATAAATGAGTAACTTGTCCTTAAAAAAGAATATAGGATTTAACTATTTAGGTAAGCTCTATAGTACCTTCATAGGTATATTGATTTTACCTATGTTTTTACAATATATGGGGGCTGAGGCTTATGGCTTAGTTGGCTTCTTTACGCTATTACAAGCATGGTTACAGCTATTAGATGTTGGAATGTCGCCAACTCTTGGCCGTGAAGTGGCACGTTTGAAAAACAATCATGATGAAGGTTGGCGTTTAACAACGGTTGTTAACACTGTCGAGCTTTTATTCATAAGCGTTGCCTTAGTTGCCGCAGTATCTTTATTTTGTTTGCAAGATTGGATAGCCACAAGTTGGTTAACTGTTGAAACTCTTAATGTAGACATAATAACAACAGCTATATCAATAATGGCGTTTATTGTGGCACTTAGGTGGGTAGCGTCAATAAACCGTAGTGGTATAAACGCTTATGAGCAACAGGTATGGATGAATGTAGTTGATATGATTATCAACACATTCCGATTTCCTGGGGCGTTATTACTAGTTATTTATTTGGATGGTGATGTACTTGCATATTTCTATTTTCAACTAGCTGTTGTGGTTGTTGAAGTTATAGTTATTCGCATAAAAATGCGAAGTTTATTACCTAGCCAACATGATAGGGTTAAATTATTTTCATTAGCTGAGCTAAAACGTATCGCGCCTTTTGCGCTAAGTATAGGTTACACAAGTGCAATCTGGATTTTATTAACGCAGCTAGATAAGTTGCTATTATCGAAATATTTAACTTTATCTGATTATGGTTACTTTATTTTGATTGGTATTGTTGCTAACGGTATAACAATGCTAAGCAGTCCTGTAACTAAAGCTTTATTACCAAGAATGACATCCATGCTGGCTGAGCAGGGCGAAAAACAAATGCTAGCACTTTACCAAACAGCTACTAAGTTTGTTGCATGTTTTATTTTTCCTATTGCTTTAGTCATTGTTTTAAATGCTGAAGTGGTTATATATACTTGGACAGGAGATACAACCGCTGCAAAATGGGTAGCTCCAATATTACCTTTATTTTGCTTAGGGAGCATGGTCCTAGCGGTTATGGTATTTCAATACCAATTACAATACGCACATGGTGTACTTAAATACCATGTACGTTGGAATACATTTTCGGTGTTAATTAACATTCCTCTAATCACTTACGCAGCTACCTATCATGGCGCACTTGGAGTTGGATGGGTTTGGTTTGCTTACAGATTATTCTCCTTAACGGTTTGGTGTGCATTTGTACATAGTAAATTTGCACCTGGTATGCACCTGAAATGGTTAAAAAATTGCGTCCTGCTCCCTTTTATTCTATCAGCTTCACTTGTTGCGATATTGCATTATATACTACCTCTAAGTGTAGATATGAGTAGATGGAAATTGTTTATATTACTGAGCTTGATTTCACTTATAAGTATCGTGCTATCAACGCTATTATTATTTAAAGATTTAATTCTAAGTAAACTTAACGACAAAAGAGCTGTTTGATTAAAATCATAAAAACGAGCTTCGCCAATAGAAAAGCGTTTTTTCGATTTTGTATTGAAATACAGAAGCCAGAATGTGGCTATACAACCTCAATATTTTTATAAGGTGTGGGTTAATATTGAGTTTATAAAAATTTAAAGAGTGTTAAATGTGAAGGTTAGTGTGGGAAAGTTAAAATGGAGCGTAGTCAATTATGAATTATAGAACAATTGAAAATATGAATGATTTAATTCAAAAAAACATTAAGAATTTTCATGACTTCGATTTAATAGTTGGCATACCTCGGAGTGGAATGCTACCAGCGTCAATAATATCTTTAAAGGTCAATGCTAGTTTATGCTCTTTAGATGAGTATATAAGTAATAGTGCACTTAAATCAGGAATAACCGGTAGGCATAAATCAAAATTTGAAACTGCACATGATGTTAAAAAAGTGTTGGTGGTTGATGATTCTATTCAGTCAGGGAGATCCATGCAGGATGCTAAGTCAAAAATTCCACTAGAATTAAGAAAGAATTGTAAATTTTGTGTGATATTTGGTACGAAAATAGCGCCAGAAGGGCTTGTTGATTTCTCATTGGAAAGAGTTGAAAGGCCAAGAGTATTTGAGTGGAATATTTTTCATCATTCAATTTTATCTAGTTCATGTGTAGATATAGATGGAGTTTTATGTGACGACATTGATAGAAGTGATGATGATGATGGCGTAGAGTATATAAAAAAACTTGCTGAGGTTAACGCATATATTAAACCAACAAAAGAAATTGACACTTTAGTTACTAATAGGTTGGAGAAGTATAGAAAAGAAACAGAGCAATGGCTTGATGCTAACTCTATTAAATATAAATGCCTTATTATGAATCCTGCTAAGACAGCTGAAGAAAGGAGAGCTCTAAATAATTATTCGAAGCACAAAGCTAAGGTTTATATTGAATCAAATAATTTGTTATTTATCGAAAGTAGTAAAAGGCAGTCTATTGAAATTGCAAATATATCAGGAAAGCCAGTTATATGTACTGATGATAATAGCATAAATTACCCAGGGGTTTTGAATTCTATATCAAGAAAAAGTGGTCTTATATATATTTTAAAAAAAGCACTTTTTAGAAATCAATTATTCATGAACCTTTATAGGAAGTGGAAAAATAAGTAATGCCATTATTTTTTGTTTTAATAATTATAAACTTATTATCTCTACTTTATCTTAATGCTGTAGATCCGGGGTTCTTGATATTGGGGACGGAAATCCCCCTTGTTTTTATTATTGATACGACTCTAACTGCGGTTATGTTCTTTTTTATATATCGCACATTAGACAAGTCTTATTTTGAAAGCTATTTCAGCTATTTCTGTTCTGAATTTAAAGGGAAGTATATTGCGATATTTTCTTGGGTTTATTTGGTTTATTATGTTTTTAATGTTGGGCACCTTTATTATATAGAGGGGAATAGAGAGTTAATTATTGAGAGTTACAATCCTACCTACTTGACCTTGTTAATGAGTAAAGTTGTTCTTTTTATAATTTGTTATAAGGTTTTTGAGTCATCTAAAAAGCAATACATGACAATAATACCTTTAGTGCTAGTACTTATTCTTCATGTTTTTCTATTGCAGTCTAGAACTGAGTTGTTACAGTTGATATATTTAGCTATAACCTTTGTAGTTATGTTTAGCCTTAAAGTATCGAAATTTAAACTCATGATAAGCATCTTTTTCTTGTTCTGTATTGGGACTTATATCTCAGTAATACAAGGGCGGGTAGCTGCGTCAGATTCATTTTTATTTACTTTTAACACTTTTTTTCGATATAAAGTATCAGCATTTCAATTAGCAGAATATTCTATCTCATTAGATTATAGTGCTGATAATATACTTACTCCCTTCTTTGGGTTTTTATCTGAGAAAATAATCTCTCCGGTTTTTGGTGTAAACGTTCCAATTGTAACATCAGGTTCAAATTTTTTGTCTGATTTTAAACCTGTTCCGCTATCTGGAGTAGCTAATGTACTTTATCCTCATTGGTCTTGGTTTTATGGAGCATTTGGATTGTTAGGTCTTTTTATAAAAGTGTTTTATTACGCTATATTACTAAAATTAGCTTTGAAGTTTCGCTTGATTAATACATTTCTATCCCTGGTCGTAATAATTATATTTGTACAAAGCTGGCGCCACCCCTTTATAAGTACTAGTGACTTTTATTCATTGGTAGGTATTATTTTATTAGATTGTTACTTAATTAAAAGAATAAGGATATATAGTGAAAATAATAGACTGGCCTAATGAGGGAGATGTTACATCTAATTGGGGAACTGATGAAGTTAAAGTAAGTGTTTGTTGTCTTTCATATAACCATGAGGATTATATTGAAGAGTGTGTTTTTGGCATGGTTAGCCAAAATACTCAATTTGCATTTGAAATTATAATACATGATGACGCCTCGACAGACGGTACTAGAAAAATTCTAGAAGACTTAAAGAATCGATATCCAAAAATAATTAAATTGATTTTACAAGACGAGAATCAATTCAGAAATGAAAAGATTATAGCTCCTAGATTCCTATTCCCCTTAGTTAAAAGCAAATATATAGCTATGTGTGAAGGCGATGATTACTGGACTGATAAGTTTAAGTTACAGTCTCAATTTGATTGTTTAGAAAAAAATAAGCATTTGGGCATGGTTGTTCATAAAGCTGTTGTTTTTGATTGTAATACTCAAAAGAATGTGAAAACTCGCCACTTTGCTGCTCTAAATAATAATGCTGAAACGCTCCCTTTTAAGGATTTCGCGCTTTCATACCTGCAGTTCGCGCCCACTAGCTCATATTTTTTTAGAACAAACCTAGTTCATGGATTGTATAATAAGATAAAAGGTTATTATGCAGGTGATTTATTTATTGAAATAATAACTGGTGTTAATGGTTTTGCTTTTATTAATAAAGAAATGAGTGTTTATAGGGTTTTTACTAAAGGTTCCTATTCTTATAATAATCAAGATAAGAAAAATGCTATTGAAGGTAAAATGATAGTTGCTAGTCAGCTTAGAGAGTTCAAAAACCATTTTTCTGACTACTCTGTTTCAAGAGTGATATTGAATAAAGCAATAAAGTACGAAGAGAGTGCACTCTATTTAAAGTTGAAGACAGATAAGGACTATGATTTATCGGTAATGTTTAAAGATGTTACCTTAACTGGGTTTTTGAGATCATTAAAGAGTATTAAGCTTACATGGGTACTGCTTCTTTGGTTATCTTCATTATGTATAAAAAAATTAAATTTTTCTAAAAAGCAATGAATACTACCTTATCTATTATTATTCCACATTTTAATTCTGTGGATTTGTTATCAAGACTTTTAAGCTCTATTCCTAATGATAGAGGTTACCAAATTATTGTTGTTGATGATAACAGTGCTGATTTTGAAATGGTTAAAGAGATTGTTTCTAATTATGATTCCGCTGAATTATATATTAATAGCTCGAATAATAAGGGCGCTGGAGCTGCAAGGAATATAGGGCTGAAAAAAGCTAAAGGTGATTACATATTATTCGCTGATGCCGATGACCTATTTGTTGATGGTGCCTTTGAAATAGTTGAGCAGTATTTTAAGTCAACTTTTGATATTGTGTTTTTTTCCCCTACTTCTGAAAATTTAAATACCGGTTTGGTAGGGGGGAGACATCTAAGGTATTCAAAACTTATTGATGAATATGTTGACAATGATAATGAGATAATAAGGTATAAATTTATAGTACCTTGGAGTAAACTTTATAGCCGATTTTTTCTTGAAAAACACAAAATAGCATTTGATGAGGTAATTGCATCTAATGATTTGTTTTTTTCCATTAAATCAGGCTGCTACGCTAATGCTATTAAAGTTACTAACTCTACAATTTACTCTGTTTCAGAGTCCTCATCTTCGATGACAAAGAATAAAAGTTTAGATAATTTTAATGTGCGCTTTAATACGGTATTAAAATGTAATAACTTTTTGAAATCACAGCCAGGTAACAGTTATCAGATCTCTTTTAAGATATTTTTAATTCGGAGCTTAAAATTTGGACCTCTTAAGTTTTTTAGTGTGTTACTAACTGTAATTAAAGAAAAGCTTTCTTTGGTTTTGGGATGAATATTCATAGGTATTCTATTAATGTTAAATAAAAGGTTAGTTTTTATCATTGGCCCGGCTCGTTCAGGCACTCATCTTGTTGCTTCGACGATTTCCAATGCTTTACCATCAGCTAAATATTTGGCTGAGATTAATGAATTCTGGAGTCAATATACTATCCAGAATCAAGATAAAGTGAATTTTGAAAATTATAATAAAGAAATGCTAGAAACTATTAGGAATGATTTTCTGAAATTAAGTGAGGGGGCTGATACAGTTATTGAAAAAACAGCTGCAAACTCCCTTCGAATTCAGTTTTTGAAATTATTATTTCCAGATGCTAAGTATATTTTTATAAAACGCAATTGTTTTCAAGTCATAGCATCAGTTTTAAAAAAGCAAAAGGGTAATATAAATAAAGTTACTAATAGTGGTAATGTTACTTTCTCATCTAGATTAGAGCTACTTATAGAGAGGGTTAGAAGTAAGGTATCAAAAGTAGAAAAGAGCCCTTCGAAAATGTGGAGGCTAATTTGTGACAATTTTGCCAATATATTAAATATCTTGAATCTGAAAAATGATACGCATTGGGGTCCAAAGTTTTGTTCTAAGTCATCTAGAGCTAAAGTAAAACACCCTGAGCTATATGCTTTTTTACAGTGGGCTGCTTGCACTTCTGAGATTGAAAATGTTAACAATGAAGATCGCAATAATTTATTTTTGGATTTTGAGGAAATAATTGAAAATCCAACAGAATTTTCTCAAAAAATTAATCATTTTTTAGGTTGTACAGATGTCAGCTTTAATATTGATTCAAGAGCAAACTTAATTGTCAATAAAAATGATTTTGAGTTTTATGATTTAATACAAAGCTTAAGCTCTATTCAGAAGGAGGGAGAATGAGTTTAGTCAGTATTATAACGCCTTCATACAAGTCAAAAAAATTCATAAAAGAAACACTATTATCAATACAGAACCAGACTTTTACTGATTTTGAAGTGCTAATTGTTGATGATGCTTCTCCTGATGACAGTGCTGATTATATTGAGGCTAATCTACCAGATGATCGTTTTCGATTAATTCGCCTTGAAAACAACCTTGGCGCTGCCGAAGCGAGGAATGAAGCCTTAAAGATTGCAAACGGTAGATATATCGCTTTTTTAGACTCTGATGACTTATGGAAAACTGAAAAGCTTGAAAGACAAATTCAGTTTATGGAAAGAAAAAATATTGCTTTTTCTTTTTCTGCCTATGAGGTCATAGATGAAAATGGCATTATAGTAAAAGATAAAATACCTGTTCCAGATAAAATAACTAAGTCGCAATATCTTGGAAATACTATAATAGGTTGCCTAACAGTTATATTAGATCGTACTAAGTTCAAACAGGATATTATAATGCCTAACTTACGTAGTAGTCATGATATGGCTCTATGGGTTAATTTGTTGGACGAGATAAAAGTAGCTCATGGATATAAAGATATTTTGGCTAGTTATAGACTTGTAGGAACATCTAACACTGCCAATAAAACTAAAGCAGCCAAGGAGGTTTGGCAAGTGTATCGAAACTACCTTCAGTATAACTGTTTTAAATCTTCGTATTACTTCATCAAGTATGCATTCAACGCTGTATTAAAGAGAATTTAAATGAATAAGACGAATAAAATTCTTAAAAGGTTATTTGATGTTGCACTCTCATTTTTTGGGTTGCTTCTATTTTGGCCTATTATTTTTATCGCATGGTGTGTTGCATCACTGGAAACTAAGTCTAATGGGTTTTTTATCCAAGTAAGGGTAGGTTTAAATGGTAACCTTTTTCATGTAATAAAAATTAAAACCATGAAGAAGGTACAAGGTGTTAGTACAAGTGTCACATCAAAAAATGATTGTAGAATTACTAAAAGTGGTTCTTTTTTTAGAAATACTAAAATAGATGAGCTACCACAGTTATGGAATGTTCTTATTGGTGACATGAGCTTTGTTGGCCCTAGACCAGATGTACCTGGCTATGCGGATCAGTTGCTCGGTGATGACAGAATTGTGCTGTCTATACGCCCAGGCATAACTGGTCCTGCTTCAATAAAATATAAGAATGAAGAAGAGCTTTTAGCTAACCAAAATGATCCGGAAGATTATAATAGGAAAGTTATATGGCCGGATAAAGTAAATGTTAATAAAGCTTACATTGAAAATTATTCATTCTTTAATGACATAAAATATATTTGGCAAACAATTGTAGGTTAATATGTTAAATACACCATTTTCACCATGGCCTAGCTTCTCACAAGAAGAAGCTGATGCAGTAAGCCGTGTTGTTTTATCAAATAAAGTTAATTACTGGACCGGCACTGAGTGTCGTGAATTCGAAAAAGAGTTTGCTGAATGGGCAGATAGTAAATATGCCGTTGCATTAGGTAATGGTACCTTAGCTCTAGATATTGCTTTGAAAGCATTAAATGTAGGTGACGGTGACGAAGTTATTACAACTCCACGTACATTTTTAGCTTCGGCTAGTAGCATTGTTACCGCCGGTGCAAATCCTGTTTTTGCTGATGTAGACTTAAACAGCCAAGCTATTACTGCAGAGTCTATTAAGGCTGTACTCACACCAAAAACTAAAGCTGTTATTGTTGTGCACTTGGCTGGTATGCCTGCTGAAATGGATGACATAATGGCCTTAAGTAAACAGTATGGCTTTTATGTGATTGAAGATTGTGCGCAAGCGCATGGAGCGAAGTATAACGGTAAATCAGTTGGGAGTATTGGTCATATTGGTGCTTGGAGCTTTTGCCAAGATAAAATCATGACTACGGGTGGCGAAGGAGGTATGGTTACTACGAACTCTAGAGCACTTTGGAGTAAAATGTGGAGCTATAAAGATCATGGTAAAAGCTTTGATGCAATATATAACCGTGAGCACCCACCAGGCTTTAGGTGGCTTCACGAAAGTTTTGGCACTAACTGGCGTATGACTGAAATGCAGGCTGTTATTGGTCGTATTCAGTTAACTCGTATGAGCGATTGGACTGCGAAACGACAAGAATATGCTGCAAAGCTTGATAATGCAGCAAGTGAGTTTAATTGCATTCGTTTAGTTGAAGTTCCCGATAATATAGAACATGCTGAATATAAACATTATATGTTTATTAAAACTGAGCATTTAGCAAAAGGATGGGATCGTGACCGTATAGTACACGAAATCATGGAGCGCGGCGTACCTTGTTTTCAAGGCAGTTGCTCTGAGGTTTATTTAGAAAAGGCTTTCGATAATACCCCATGGCGCCCTGAAAAACGCTTACCTAACGCAGTTGAATTAGGTGAAACTTCCCTTATGTTTTTAGTTCATCCTACTTTAACAGAATCTGAGATAGCTAAAACAACCCGAGTAATTCAAAATGTTTTACTCTTAGCCTCTAGTTAACTTTCAATTTAGTTTGCTAAGAGTGAATGGATAAACTTTTAAACAAGAAAATTTATATGAATCAAAAATTAACTCACCTCAAAGCTTTAGAAGCCGAGGCTATACATATTATCAGGGAAGTAGCTGCTGAGTTTGACAACCCTGTTATGCTTTACTCAATAGGTAAAGACTCATCTGTTTTATTGCATTTAGCTCGTAAAGCATTTGCTCCCGGCAAAATCCCGTTTCCTCTACTTCATGTTGATTCTCATTGGAAATTTAAAGAGATGATTGAGTTTAGGGATCGCATTGCCAATGAATATGGTTTTGATCTCATAGTCCACAAAAATATGGAAGGTGTAGAAGCTGGGGTAGGCCCGTTCACACATGGTAGTTCAAAGCACACTGATATAATGAAAACTCAAAGCTTAAAACAAGCTCTAAACAAAGGTAAATATGATGCAGCCTTTGGTGGAGCGCGCCGTGATGAAGAAAAATCGCGTGCTAAAGAACGAGTGTATTCATTCCGTGATAAAAATCACCGCTGGGATCCAAAGAATCAACGACCAGAATTATGGAATATTTATAACTCAAAAGTTGAGCAAGGCGAGAGTATACGTGTTTTTCCTTTAAGTAATTGGACTGAGCTTGATATATGGCAATATATTTACTTAGAGAATATTGAAATTGTCCCTCTTTACTTAGCTAAAGAGCGCCCTGTAGTTGAACGTGATGGTATGTTAATTATGGTTGATGATGAACGCATGCCAATTAAAGATAAAAGCGAAATTCAACATAAAATGGTTCGCTTTAGAACGCTTGGTTGTTACCCGCTTACAGGCGCTGTGGAGTCTGAAGCAACAACACTTCCAGAAATAATACAAGAGATGCTTTTAACTAAAACATCAGAAAGGCAAGGGCGCTTAATAGACCATGACTCGTCAGGCAGCATGGAAAAGAAAAAAATGGAAGGGTATTTTTAATGAGTCACGCATCTACGCTAATTGAATCGAATATTTTAGATTATCTTGATCAACACGAAAATAAAGAGTTGTTACGTTTTATTACTTGTGGTTCAGTTGATGATGGTAAAAGTACTCTAATTGGTCGCTTGTTACATGATTCAAAAATGATTTTTGAGGATCAGCTAGCAGCTATAGAGAAAGACAGTAAAAAAAGTGGTACTACAGGTGAGAAAGTAGATTTAGCATTATTGGTTGATGGATTACAGTCTGAACGCGAGCAAGGCATTACTATTGATGTTGCCTATCGTTATTTTTCGACAGATAAACGTAAATTTATAATTGCAGACACTCCTGGGCATGAGCAATATACAAGAAATATGGCAACAGGCGCTTCGACCGCTGATTTAGCTATAATTTTAATTGATGCTCGATATGGTGTTCAAACACAGACTAAGCGACATAGTTTTATTGTATCGCTGTTAGGAATAAAACACGTTGTTGTAGCAATCAATAAAATGGACCTTGTTGATTTCTCTGAACAAACATACAACGCTATTTGTGAAGATTATAAAAAACTAGCTGAATCTTTAAATATCCCAGATATTCACTTTGCACCAATTTCTGCTCTTAATGGTGACAACGTCGTTAATCAAAGCTCAAATACACCTTGGTATAAAGGTGGAGCATTGATGTCGTTATTAGAAGGTATTTCTATTGAGTCAGCTGAAACTTTAGACGAATTTCGTTTTCCTGTGCAGTATGTGAATCGTCCAAATCTTAATTATCGTGGTTTTGCCGGAACAATTTCTTCGGGTTGTGTTGCTGTGGGGGATGAAATTAAAGTTTTACCATCGGGCAAGCAAAGTAAAGTAAAAAGTATTGATACATTTGAAGGTTCAATTACAGAAGCTTGCGCTCCATTTGCGGTAACAATTACTACAGAAGACGAAATAGATATCAGCCGTGGTGATATGCTTGTTCACTTAAAAAGCTCTGCTAAACTTGCTGACCAAGTATCTGCACATATTGTATGGATGGACGAAAAAGTATTATCGCCTAACAAAGAATACTTAATGAAGTTTGCAACAAAAGAGGTAACGGGGTTCGTTTCATCTATCAGCAATAAAATTGATGTAAATACTCTTGAGAAGGAAAGTGCGGAATCTTTAGAGCTTAATGAAATAGCCCTGTGTGAACTAAAATTAAATAGCCAAGTTACTGTAGACCCATATAGCTTAAATCGTCAAACAGGTTCATTTATTATTATTGACCGTTTAACTAACGGAACTGTTGGTGCTGGTATGGTTGTTAATGCAACAAATAGTTCATGTACTAAACACCTTGAGAAAAAGCAATATACAGAAGCAGAAATCCAGTTAAATAAATATATTCGAACGCATTACCCTGAGTGGAATGCAAAAGAAATTAGCTAGTAAATATAAGTAAAGGGAACTTATGAATATTGAGCAGTACTTAATAGTTGCTATTTTCATAGCAACTATTATTTTTTTAGTTAAGTTTCAAAAGTTTCCTGAACGTGTTTTTGCCGCATCATGTTTGGCGTGCAGTGCGGCTAACTTAGTTTCAACTGAGCAATTACTCACGAATGCTGTTAACCCGGGCTTAGTAACGCTATTGCTTTTAGTTGTATGCGCATTTTCTTTTGAGCGTACCAGTTTTTTGCGAAAACTGGCTAATGTTTTATTGAATGGCTCAGTAGCTAAGTCTTACATTAGAACCTTATTAGCAACAATTGTAGCGTCAGGCTTTTTGAATAATACTGCGGTAGTCGCTACTTTAATTAGTCCAGTAAAAAACAATAAGCTGATTGCTCCGACCAAACTTTTATTACCTCTTTCTTATGCCGCTATATTAGGCGGCACTCTTACACTAATAGGTACTTCAACAAACTTAATAGTTAACTCTATGCTTATTGAGCGAGGCGCTGTGGGTTTTGAGTTTTTTGACTTTTTACCAATTGGATTAGCTGCAGTCGGAGCTTGTGTAGTGATAATGGCATTAACTATTAACCGACTTAAAGGTAAAGTAAGTAAAGTTGAGAGCTCTAGTGATTACTTTGTTGAAGCTAAAGTGAATACGGGCTCACCTTTAATAGGTAAAACAGTAGAGCAGAATGGGCTACGTAGTTTAGAAGCTCTGTTTTTAGTTGAGATAGTACGTGAAAAGCGCTTAATTTCGCCTATAACACCCTCACAAATTATTCAAGAAGGCGATAAGCTAATTTTTTCGGGCGATGTAACTAAGGTATTGGTGTTGCAACAATTTGAAGGTTTGAGCTTATTTGCTGAACAAGATGGCTTGTTGCGTGATAACTTAACCGAAGTCGTCATTAAGCCTGGAGCTGCTGTGGTAGGTAAAACATTAAAGACTGCCAGTTTTCGTGCTCGCTTTGATGCTGCCGTTGTCGCTGTGCGCCGTGAAGGCGAAAAGCTTTCGGGTAAGCTGGGTGATATCACTATTCAAAGTGGTGACTTTTTGATTCTTGCAGTCGGCCCTGACTTTGCCAAACGTACTAACTTAACTAAAAACTTTTTTATACTTAGCGGTGTAAAAGCCGATAACATGCTTAAAGGGATAAAAGAGCGTATTGTTATTTGGGGCTTTGTTGCAACCATTGCAAGCTCTCTGATTTTTGATATTAGCCTATTAAAAAGCTTTATATTTTACCTTGCAGTACTGGTGGGTTGTCGTTGTTTATCGCTAAACGAGATTAAGCGGCGTTTTCCGCTCGAGCTTTGGCTCATTGTAATGAGTGCTTTAACTCTAGCTACAGCCCTAGATAACTCAGGGGTCTCAAGGTTAATAGCCGAGCAAGTCAAAGGCTTGCTTGCTGGGCAAAGTGTTTATATCGCCTTTGTTGGTGTATTTTTACTTACTCTATTATTTACTGAGCTAATAACCAATAACGCTGCAGCAGCGCTGACCTTTCCAATTGCATTTACCATTGCTCAAGGTTTAGGTGTTAGTTATTTACCATTTGTACTCGCGGTTGCATTTGCCGCTAGTGGTAGTTTTATTAGCCCTTACGGTTATCAAACCAACTTAATGGTTTATAATGCCGGCAACTACAAATTAAGCGATTTCATAAAGTTTGGCCTACCGATTTCTATCACTTATAGTGTGGTCGTATTGGCCTTGATACCCATATTTTTTCCATTTTAAAAACGAGCACTATAGAGGTAAGATATCAGAGAAAAGAAGTAAGAAGGAACTGCGATGAATGTTGAAAAGTTAGATATTTGGAAAAGAGCTGTTAAATTAAGTGCAGAAATTTATAAAACCACTTCTGAAGTAAATAACTATGCTTTCAGGAGTCAATTAACACGTTCAGGCACTTTCAGTGCCAAGCAATATTGCTGAGGGTGTTTGTAGAGATAGCTTTAAAGAAAAGAGTCGCTTTATTGATATTGCTAGAGCTTCTTTAGCTGAAGCTAGAACTTAAATTTACATAGGTTTAGAGGTTGGTTATATAGGGCGTGAAGTCGCTTTAAGCTGGATTGCAGAGTCAAAAGAGTTAGCTGCTATGTTGACAAGTTTAAAGAATCGTTTTGACTCTGAAATCTGAAATCTGAAATCTGAAATCTGAAATCTGAAATCTGAAATCTGAAATCTGAAATCTGAAATCTGAAATCTGAAATCTGAAATCTGAAATCTGAAATCTGAAATCTGAAATCTGAAAT